>JBBSBT010000049.1:0-11406 GCA_038250985.1 Bacteroidales bacterium | reverse complement strand
TCGAAAAGCACTGAACCGCTTTATTGATGTGGATGTGCTGGATTTCCCATATTCCTATACGCATGAGAATCCTTTTCCGCTTAAGGATGGAGAAGGCTCCAAACTTGTAGACGAAAGTTTTGAGAAAGTTTTTTCGAAGGCGGCGGCGTTTCTACGTTAGAAAATATGACTTTTTCAAATGTCTGCCTATTTCGGGCTACTGCTTGATAATTTTGGTTATCACACTTTGATTGCCGGATTTGATTTTGTAAACTTTTATTGTATTCCTGAAGTTTCACAGGTCAATACCGGCATGACTTTTTCCGGCCTCTTCAAAAATACTTGTTTGATTTTCAAAAGCCAGATGACATATGCTTTAAAACAATATCTGTTTTTTCATTCCGGCTGTTTCAATTTTTCTGAAAAAGCACCATCTTCTTAGTTTCCACCACCCCGCCAATTTTAAGTTGATAGAAATAAACCCCTGCCGGCAAACTTTCAGCATTAAAGATAACCTGGTGCTCTCCCGGCAGCATCTTCTCATCAACCAGTGTCCTCATCTCCCTGCCTGTAAAGTCAAAAACCTTAATCACCACATGATTATTAGCGGCCTGCTGCCAATCGATGGTTGTTTGCGAAAGGAAGGGATTGGGGATATTCTGCGATAATTGTATCTTGGATTTTCCTTCGTATGGAATGGTTTCGTTGATCACAACGTTTTTTTCAAACAAAGGTTTTATACCCCAGGCATTTAAAGTCCCGGTATGGCCGGTTTTTCCATCGTATATTTTTAAAATCCATTCGCCGCAAGGGTCTTGGCCGTTGAAGGCTGTTAAAGAGTGGAAGGGCTTGTGATTACCCGAAAATGGTGCAACGCCATCTGTAATCCGTTTCGAAGCTTGATCAGTAAATTTTGTCCATAAGAAGTTGGCTCCCGGATCGGAAACATTGGAAACAAGGGTTTCGGTAATTCCACTATGTGATAAGGATATTTCAAGGTCACTTGCCCTGGTATGCATTATTGAGTCAATCATTACTTCCAGCCCGACTAACTGATAACCGCTATTTATTATGTAAGTAAAATCAACCGTAAGAATATCGCTTGTTTCAGTGAGATCGTTGATGGGACGATCAATTTTATTTCGCAGGAATGTTCCCGGCTCATTCCAGAATCCTCCGTTTTTAGTACCTTTTATAGTACCTCCTTCACCGCAGACCCAACCGTCATTAAGGTTAGCAAAATATATTGAAGCCATAGCATTACGATATATCCCGCTGTATTGCTTAAACCAGGTATAACCTCCATCAATCGAGCGAAGAATAGTTCCATCTGAACCTGTGGCCCATCCGTTGAGAGGATCAATAAAAAAGACTGAGAACAGCGATTCATGGAAGCCACTATTGATTTCATGCCAGGTTATGCCCCCGTCATGGGTTAACATAATAATTCCGTAAACCCCAACCGTCCATCCATGCATTTCATCAAGGAAATAGACAGACCTGAAAAAGTGATTATTACTAACAACCAGATCACATCTCAGCCAGGTTTCTCCTCCATTAGTTGTGCGCAAAATGGTTGAATCCATTCCTACAATCCAACCTTTGTCAGCATTGATAAAAAATATATCAACCAATGCATTATGGGTAGGAGGTGTTTGCCTTATCCATGTATCGCCGCCATCCGTTGTATGGACAATTTCGCCCCAATTATCCCGGCTTACTATCCATCCGTTGTTTTCATCAACAAAACAAACTGCATTAAGTTGCCCGTATAAAGGGCTTGTTTGTGTTTTCCAATAATAACCACCGTTTGTAGTATGTTTTATGATTCCATTTGCTCCAACCGCCCAGCCTTCGTTTTTATTGATAAAATCTACACAGTTAAGTATATCGGGTATTTTTAATTGTTTTTCCCAGGTTTTACCTCCGTCAGTAGTATGTAAAATAATGCCTTCTTTGGTTCCCGACAATTTAACCTTATCACCTCCGACTGTCCAGCCTGTGTCTGCATTAATAAAATCGGCCGATATCATATAATGAAGAGGCTGCTCATTCATTATTTCAAATTCGGCATCTATCGGTTCTTCTTTTTTCAATATTAAACCATACCACCCTGCAGCAAAAACCTGGTTAATTAGGGGATAAATAGCGGACCGAAAGCATACATCGTTCAGTGCATTGATTGTCGGTGATTCTTTTTGTGTCCAGGTATTGCCTCCATTCAGCGTTTCGAGAATTGCACCCTTACTGCCTACCGCATAAGCCGGACCACCGATGCCTTTCGTGTCAACATTATACAGATCGAGGAATGAAGTTTCATTTTCCTTTACCCAGGTATCGCCGAAATCAGAAGAACTGATAATAGAAGCCTGGTTGCCACAGGCACGATAGTCGCCATATGGGATGACATCGATGGAAAACAGGTTGTAGGTTACGGGTGTAGGATGCAATTGCCAGGATGAGCCTGCATCTTTCGTGCTGATTACAAGGCCAGCCCCACCTGCAATCCATATTTCCTGACAATCTTTTTGGTCAACTGCATAAAAACAGGAATAATACGTGCTGTTGACCCACTGCCAGTTTTCACCATGATTGTAACTTTTAAGTATTACATTATTGCCACAAATCCAGGGACAATCGCCCTCGTAAGCTGACACAGAGTAAAGCAACTCGTGAGTACCGCTGTATTGCTTCGACCAGGTTTCCCCCCAATTCTTCGTATAGAAAATAGTGCCATTACTTCCAACTATCCAGCCATTGCCCGAAATACCTGATATAGAAATACAGTGGAGGTTTTCGGTGGTTCCGAGATCAACCACTTCAAAATCGACCCACGCGGTATTTGTATGAAGAACGGTGCCTTGATCACCAACCGCCCAGCCCGAAACACCATTCATAATTATGGAATTCAGATCATTGCCCTGAGGATAAGGATTTTGCCATTGCCATCCGGCCTGTTGGGCAAAAGTTGCGCATGCAATCATAAACATGAGCGAAATGCAGATAAGGTTTTTCATGGCTTTTGTTTTTAAAAATTTGTACTATATCCGTTAGTTAAATTCTATTTATCAAATGGTATCTATTTCATTAAAATCATTTTCCCTGTTCCTGCCTGGTTGTCGGCTTGGAAACGGTAAGAGTAAATACCTGCCGGAAAATTCTTAGCATTCCAGGATACCTGCTGTTTGCCTGCAGCCTGTTTTTCATTTACAAGCATCATAATTTCCTGCCCGAGGTGGTTAAATATTTTCAGCGTAACCAGTCCGGATTTTTCAAGTTCATACTCAAAAATCGCAACATCCTTGAATGGATTTGGATAGAAGTTTATTGTCATTTTACTGGTACTGATTTCGGAATTCCAAAAGTTGATTCCATATCATACGCTCCCATATCATAACCCTTTCCTACCGGCCTGGGATTGCCTAACATATCAAATTGCGGACAAAGGTGTAGATCGCCATGTGCACAGGTATACGAAGTTGTTCCAGCATCTATAACAGGGCTCCAGGTTTGCGGAATAAGATTATTCATATCTACAAATAAAGGATCCGTATTTATATTGCCGGTTGCAAACATATGTATTGCATATACCTTAGCAGGCTTGAAATCGGAATAAACTATTTCAAGGGTGTCAAAGTCATGTACATAGATATCACTACCACCATTCACTGCCGTATTTCCCCAGAAAACAGAATTAATAATTAAAGGCTTTGTACCTTGTGAAAAAATCGCTCCGCCGGAATCAGCCTTATTATTGTAAAAGCTGCTGTTGATTATCGTAGCCTGATGATGAACGCTTGGTGGTCCAGATATAAATAAACAAATAGCCCCTCCCGAAAACGCTGCATGATTTCCCGAAAATACATTGTTTAGAATAATAACGGGAATACCAAAATCTAATATTGCTGAGTATGAACCACAATTATCAATGAAGAAATTATCGGTAATCATAACCAAATTAGGATCAGGGCGTGGCGCTCCAAAAAAGTTTTCTAAAAGAAGAGCACCCCCGGTACCAAAGGCTGTAGTTCCGTTATTTTTTCGGAAGGTATTGCCGGAAATTACAGTACCTTCAGCAGGGTCTATTACCCCAACACCAACTAATCCCCCAATATTCGCTGCCGTTTTTATGCAAACGTTATTGGTTACCTCATTGCCGGTAAATATTAATTTAGCATTCCAAATATGGGCGGCACCATCTTCAGCCAGGCCATTTACCGATTTTGCAGTATTGTGTTGAAATTTATTGTTTTGGATAACCATGGTTTTTGCGGGCATGTTGGCAACAAGATAAGGATGAGCAAACCCGCCACCCATTCCAAACAGCCCGGGTTCAAGCGTTGTTGAAGAACTTTTATTCTCGCAGGTATTCTCAGCGATGAAATTTCCTATAATACGGGTGTTGTAAAAAACACAGATGCCGCCTCCACAGGAAATGTCAAATTTAGTTACAGCGGTATTATTAAATACCTGGTTATGCTCGATAACGATCCAATGGTCAAGGTCGTCAGTATTGGTTCCAATACCTCCTCCAAAAACTCTCTGTCCGCTACCCGGCTTGGTATCGTCTAGAGTGTTTGCCGTGATCTTATTATGGATTATCTTAGCCCCGCACCTGTGAATAAAAATCCCTCCTCCGCAACGGTTATTCTGGTCGGCATCCCAGGTTCCCCTGCCACCCCGGACTGTAAATCCGCAAAGGATGGAGGTTGTGTCTTCACCAGAAGTAAAAAGGACAACCGATGCATTGTTATTATCTGTTAGCTGACTGCCATCGAGGATGGTTTTGTTGATATGGTTGGTATCGCCGTCCAACAGGAACTCACTGGCCACCATAAGTGGCTTTTTGCCTTTAAAGTTGATCTGTTCGTAATAGGTACCGTCCGATACCAAAACCGTATCGCCGTTGGTTGCTGCGTTGATCCCAAGCTGGATCGTAGGATAATCGCCCGGCACATGAATGATCTGCGCCTTAACTGCAACCGCAATTGCTAGGCTACAAGTAATCAGTAAGAACTTTGTCATGATTTCAGTTTATTTTGATTATCAAAAATGCGTTTCAATTTTTACTCTTTTATCAACTTACCAACTTCCACTGTTTTTTCATTTTGCAGCCACACAAAATACATCCCTGCCGGCAAACCTTCAGCATTAAAAATAACCTGATGTTCGCCGGGCGACTGATTTTCGTCAACCAGTGTTTTGATTTCCCTCCCCTTGGCATCAAATATTTTTATACCAACATGACTTCGATTTGCCAGGTTCCAGCTGATTTTTGTGTCTGAAGTAAATGGATTTGGAAAGTTTTGTCCCAGTGTAAAATGTTGAGGGATACTTTCTCTGTTATCAACCGATGTTATAGGTGCATAGAACATCAATAGTTGAATGTGATTAGCCCAGTTTGAATTTTCCCACATTTCCCAGGCATAGATTGTTAGATTTCCATTTATATCAAAAACGGATTTTAACCGGCTATAATTTCCCCAGTCAGTTGATTGCCAGAATTGTGTTACCCACTCTAATAATATATTATCCGTAGTATAAGATAAAATCCAATGCTGCTGTTTAATCCAGCCATCAACACTATCCCAGTAGTGAGATGTGTATTCAATTATAGAATTATTGTTGTTATAGATTTGTGTATACGAACCTAGATTAGACCATTCGGTACCTAACCAGCCCTCCTGCAGGGTAACTACTGTAAGATTTTCGTTGCTGTATTCACTGGAAAAGCGATATACAGGAAGCCAATCATTTCCTTCCCAGCTTTTATTCAGGCTTTCAATGCGATTGTTTTGAATATCATAGGAGTTTAATACGATGGTTGAGTTGATCCATCCGTTATCCCAGGTTTGATAAAGTTCCTCCAACAGGTTATCGGCCGTATATGTATATTTATACCTGCTATTGTTTACCCAGGATGTTCCATTCCACTTCTGGTAAAGTTTCTCAGTTAATTTATTGTTTGTAAACTCATACTGATATCTTTGGTCATTAACCCAAATTAACGCATTCCAGGTTTGATACGTTTCCAAAGTAGTATTCTGACTGACATCATATTCGTAGAGTAATTTTACTGAGTTTACCCAGTCAGGATCATCCCAGCTTTGGGTGATTTCTTCAGTTGTATTGCCGTTTACATCACAAACAGAAAATGTTTTAATATCATTTACCCATTGGTTGTTTTCCCAGATTTCGATAATGGCATAAGAACTTATATTATCAGCATCATAAAAATAGGATGAGCGGGATATATTATTCCACCCGGAGTTTATCCATTCCTGTTTAATAATCTCTGTCAGATTAAAACCATTATCGAGGATTTTGTGCGAAACTAATTTTCGCGAATTAAATTCCTGTTCCGGTGATTGAACCGGAGTTTTAAACTGCGGGTATACCTGCAGGGCGCAAAGCAGCAATGCAACGATCATTGAATTCAGTTTCATAATTGGCTCCTTTTTTAAAGATTATACATTTCAGGTTTAAAAAGACTTGTTTAAAGCTGTTGGCTGTTTTAATTTACAGGATATTCCCTACTTTTATTTTATTGGATTCAGGATTATTTATAAGTGCTACCTGCACACAATCATCTTCTTTGTTTCAATAATTCCAGTTGCCCGAAGCTGATAGAAATACACCCCAGCCGGTAAACCTTTAGCATTAAAAATTACCTTATGCTCGCCGGGAAGCTGGTTTTCGTTAACAAGTGTTCGAATCTCCCTACCGGTAAAATCAAAGATTTTGAGAACAACATGGCCGTTGTTAGCCAGTTTCCAACGGATCTTTGTATCTGTTTTAAACGGATTGGGATAGTTTTGTTGTAACTGATAAGCAACTGATGAAATATCCTTATTTGCTTCTTCAATGGATGTAATTTCGGATGGATCATAAGCAAAAAGGTACCCCTTGCTAAAAACAGTTAAGGCCGTTTTTTCACCTGCTTTTGTCAGAATTCTTGAACCGTGTGTTTGAGAATTTGTATTCAGTGTTACGAATATTCCAAGATTACCATCAAACAGCAGATTACCAGGATTGGTCGGGTTCAAAGGACTGTAATATATATAAATATTATTCTTGTAGTCATAAGACGAATAATACACTAAAGGGTACGAAGCAAATGAATTTGTTATCGCACTATAACCATAATAATTCTGGTCGTTTCCAGGCATAACAAATATGCTGTCTGTGAAATGATTGGTACCAGAGCTCGAAGCCGGTATTACGATTTCATTTCCTGATCTGGCATTAAAAAAAGATGTTGTATGCACGTTCTTATCCATAAGAAAATAAAATCCTGTTTTTCCCGCTGTTATATTCCCGGATGGTACATTTTTCACTAACCAGGAGTCATTTACTTCGGAATAAATTAAATGCTCCGCGGCTTGAGTATAGTTAACAAATTCTATGAGTGAATAGTTAATGGTTCCGAATACATCACTATATGAATTTGTTGGTGAGAAGCTAACTTTTATAAGGCTTCCTGTTCTCCCATTATAACTGAATGCTGTCTTTTCCTGTGTTCCTGAGCTTAGTGGGTAGTATAGAGTTGTAACATAATTATTACCCAGCTCAATACTTTGAAGACGTGCAAATTCTGACTGCCAATCTGAATAGTAGTATGCTGATTTGCCACTCAAAATATCATAGAAAACAAGTTTGTCTTTAGTTGTAACAGCGATGATATGTCCTCCAATATATAGTACATTTCGATAATCATACACAATATCAAAGTCGTGCTGGGTAAAAGCGCGGGAATAAACATCGTAGGTTATCAGATTAACCTTATCCCCGTTGTCTTTATCATACGTTGTATGAAATATGCCCTGTCCACCGGTTCCTCCATTAGAGGGAATGAGGTGGGAGTTGTTGTAATCATAATTATAAGAAAAATCATCAAATGACCCGGTAATTGTGTTAAATACCCATAAGTATAAAGTAGCTATACCATCAGGATTAACAGCTGATCTTGAATTGAATTGGTAACACAATCTCGGATACACTCTGTTTAAATCATACTGGTGAAGAACATCGCTGATAATTATATCGGATGTTTTCGTAACAAAAGTACCCGTGTAAGAGCTGTATCCACCGCAGTAATATGGATGACCTGAGACATTACCAAAAATAAATCCATGCTCCAAGTGGCGGAACATTGGCATATTTTCGTTAGTATATTCCGAAATGGTTTTAGTGATGCAACTATAGGCAACAAGTGTTACAGGGCTTCCGGAATATGGCGGATAAAGATACAGGCATAAATAATCATCACTGGTATAAGCATTTCCTATGAAAGTGGGCTCCCCTGACGAATAGTTTGTGCTTCTGATTTGAGAGTCCTCTGAATCAAAAACATAAACTTTAGAGTTGGTTACCAAATATCCTATGGTTGAATAACATCCAAATGAAATTCGGTTCACAGTTCCCATTTGCCCCTCGAACCTCAAAACAGTAAAATCATGATTTATAGCACTATAGAAAACCGCAAGTGAATCGTTCAGTAATATTGCACACTTCTCTCCTGCAGTAGCATATGTCCAGGCAAGAGTTGTGGCTATTGAAGTGGAGTCCCAGGCTCCAGATATACTGCTAAATGCGTATACATGGTTCGAAGATGTTTCTGAAAATATCAAACAGGATCCCCCAACAGCATACTTATTATTTGAAGTGAGAGTTTTGCCTAAATAGAGCATATCCCAACCGGGGTACTGCGAAAATGCTGTATAAAGAGAAGAGAACATAATGGCAATTAGAAGGCCTCTGATATAATTTCCTTTGGTTTTCATGGCAATAGTTTTTTTAACCGATAGCAATCGGGATGAATTATCATTTAAGGATGATCATTTTCTTAGTTTCAAATTTTCCGTTAATGTTTAATTGATAGTAATATACACCTGATTGTAATGCTTCAGCATTAAACGTGGCATGATGTGAACCGGGAGCCTGGTTTTCGTTAACCAGAGTTCTGATTTCCCGACCCATAAAATCAAAGACTTTCAATACAACATGGCTGCCTTTTCTCAACTGCCAACTGATAATTGTTGAGTTCTCAAATGGATTCGGATAATTATTTAACCCAAAGGCATAATTTGCAACTACTCCGGGTTTTTCGGAAATACCAACAGGCAATTCATTAATCCTAAAGGAAGCTATGCGTGTTTTCCAATTCTGCAAGCTGGTTGTGGCATAGTATTCGTTGGTGTACCAGAGAGTATTATCATCAACCGGATCCACGGTAAGGCACGAATAATCGCCCCAGCGGTATGTTCCGTCATTTTGTGCGCCCCCGCCTTCCATAATGGTCTGTTCCTGAAATGTCATCTGACCGGCAGGATCACCGGCTCTTCGGCCTGTAGCGCGGATGGAAGGGAACATGCCTTTCCCTGAAACTGAATAGGCAAGTGCAATATTTCCGGTTCCATCCATAGCAATGCTTCCGATCCACCTGTGATTTGTATCAGGCGCATAGGTTCCCTGCTGGTAAACGGACCAGTTGGTACCAGATGAACGAAGCTCGTACCAGCGGATACCGGCATGATCCGTATTGTCCACATCCACCGTATGATTTGCCATCAGAACATGGTGAGTGCCAAAATTCCGGTATTGCAGCCTGTTCATCAAGTAACGGCTTAACGGATCAAGGCGCCTGGTTGAACCGGCCTGCGGGATGCAATTCTGATCGCCATTGCACATATTGCCATCGAAAGTTGCGATACTGATAGCCGTCGGTCCGGTTAAGGCAGAATTAGCTGGGTTTTTCCAGTCGGCATGAAGTGTATAAAGCTTAAGTTTGTCATCTGCTCCAGCAGCGCCATCTGACGTTGACAGAAAATATCCTGGAGTTCCGGCAGGAGGAGCCGGGCCATCAAAATCGGCAGGCAGCAAAGGTTCATCTGCTTTTTCGCACTGAAACAGTATCATCCTCCCTTTTTTACCAACAAGCAGTGAATCGCGTTCGAGTACAATTGCAGCCGGGCCTTTCAATGCATTGGTACCCGACGTGTACATATTTGCTGCCATATAATATCCATCGGGCCACAAGCCAAATTTTGGATAATCAGGCATATTATCAAACTTGAAGGCATACCTGTACCAGGCTCCCAGCGGATCGGGTGTCTGCGATACGGCAATAAGCTCATAAAAAGGGCCATTCGGATAATTGGGCAGCGAAAACTGACTGATAATCCAGCGGTCGGCCAGGTGATCATAAAGCACAACCGGATCTCCATCGCTGGTATAGGTGCCTAATCCCTGCCAAAGCGTTTTCAGAGCTGCCGGACCATATAACAGCGAACCACTTTTGGAGTACACCGCAAAATTTATATTTACCGCTTGTATATAATAATTTACCCCAACGTCGCCAACAGGATCAGGAGGGTTGATCATTACACTATTCTCAATTCCATCAATATTTACAATGGTGGAATTTTGCATAAATGAAGCGGATTCAGATTGTAATACCGGATCCGGAACGGTAGCCGATTCCGTTAATGCATTGCGTTGCTGAATAAACAAGGCATAATTCTGGTTTGGAACTTCCGTTTCTCCACGGTTTATGCGTTTTGCATTGTCCAGGGCAGGCATTTCCGAAAGAGGGGGTGATGTGTCGTGTAGTACAGGATAGAGGATTTCAGTCGGAGGTGAAATATGGTTTTGTCCACTGGTTTTGACCTGGTATATCACACTAAATGCCATTATCAGCAATATAAGCTTTATGGTTCTTCCAGGTGAGCAATTCATGGCGTATAATTTATAAAAGGCTAAATAACATTATTTTAGCTGTATAAAATATGGGCTCAAAAATGTGAGATCCGTTAGAAAAGCTGTGAGAATGAGTTGACCGGAATGGGAAAACAAGGCCGAGTGGAAGAGACTTTAAAAAACAACAGGAACAACGAGTACATAAAAATCAGATGTAGCTTAATAAAGCTGACAGTAATAATTTTTTTCAAGTTGTTAAAGATAGTGAATGCGCCTTAAAAATGCAAAAAATATAGATATATTCTTTTTATCAATACTTTTAATCCTGATCTCACACTGAGCACTTTGTATTTCAATACATTTACAACATTTCGTATTACCTGATATAAAATCCTGAAATATAAATAAACGTATCAGGCGAAAATTTAATTCCTCTTTCCATTTCTGGTTAGATAAAAATTTCAGTGAAAATAATTTCCTGCTGAAAGAGTTATTGCAAAATGTATTATTTTTGACTTTTTAAACAAAAAGGTCAGATCGTTGTTTATCTTACCGAAAATATAAATAAAGAATTCAGAATTGGGATCTATCGCACCTATAAGTGAACCGGAATCAAAGGTTGATTTTATCCTTAAAGCCGCCCAGAAAAGGCTTGGTATTTATGGGTACGAAAAAACCACTATGCAGGAAATTGCTGCGGACATTTCCATGTCGAAAGCTGCCGTTTAT
>JBBSBT010000048.1:0-11474 GCA_038250985.1 Bacteroidales bacterium | reverse complement strand
TTTCGTAAGCAAAACAACGAAGTCGTATTGCAAATACTGCATGTCGTTTGGTTTTGGATTTATATGTACGAGTTTAGAAAGAGCAAAAATTTATCAGGAGTACCATTTATGATACCTGCACTTGGATTATTTGTCTCACTACCTCAACAGGATTTATGAACCGAAAGTCATTTTATCCAATATTCCATAATACGGGCAGAAAAATTGAAATCCCCTTTAAAATTTAACATTATTATGAATTTTAAAAGAACACTTAAACCATCGCGTCTTCATTTTATCCTTCTTTTATGTATTATCTTCTCATTTGTTTTTATAACTCCCGCGATGGCCTTACAGACAAATAACCTTGCTAACGGTACCCATGTCACCCGGGCAACAGTTGTAAGTGTTTTCCCGGGAGAGATAGTGTGGGTAGTTATGACACTTGTTTTCAGCTTTTTATTATACAGGTTTCTGCACCGAAGGGAAAACAAAACGGAACGGGCTACGGGCCCCTTACCCTTTGAAATAAAAAAGTATCTAAAGAAATCAAACGAAATCAAACCAGGAATGGAGGCCCTGGTTCTTAGAAAACAAGCAGAAGGATAGTCATGCCTTTTTAACTATCCGGAACATAATTTTTTGCTTAATATTTATAATCGCCAGGCAATAATTTCAATCTTCTTATACCTTTTTGAATATTCAGCTCAAATAGTAAGGGAATGTTAATTTTTCCCAACAAAATACTTAATCTCTGAAATCCCTGTTTCTTACTCATACTAACACATGCAAAATTGTAATTATGAAAAAAATCCTGGTTGTTTTGATGATCAGTATGGGCTTATGGACAGGATGTTCAAAGGTCACTAATAGCAATAGTTCCTATACGCCCTCATGTGCAGGGAACATAAAATCCTACAAAACGGATGTTGCGCCGGTAATACGAACATATTGTGCAGGTTGCCATTCGAATTTCACAAATTATGCCGGCCTTTCGGCGGATAAAAATAATGTAAGTGCACAGATCGAAAGCGGGAATATGCCACGGGGAGCAAGCTTATCAACAGCTCAAAAAGATGCTGTTATTTGCTGGATCAGCAGCGGGGCTCCAAATAATTAAAGCTTTTTGAACTTAACAGGTTTTGCAAGCAACTCCAGCCGGGAAAATTTGATAATCCTGATTTATTCTCGTTAAAAGAATAATCAGGATTTTTTTTGCCGGATATCAATGTTCAGTAGAAAAACAGGCTGATATAAAAGCCTGAAATCTATTTACATAATAATACCTATACTTCTTGCCAACGCGACAACTATAAATTTATTCAGAACGAAATTCTCCGGTAAAGAGTGCTCTTTTTTAAAGTAGTCGCTGCAAATCAGTGTTTAATCATTGAATGCGAAAGCTGAGTGAAACTTACCAGAAAAACTAAAAAGTGTGTAGAACAAAAATTAAATGCACATTTTGATTAAGTTTGTTACTTATCTTGAATATCATTCCTTTTTCTGTAAAGCGATTTGAAAATTTTGTCCTTGAAACCGCCGGAAGCAATCATATTCAGGATATTTCTATAATTATCGATGTAGTTTCATGAAACAAGCCTGCATTACTCTTTTCCTTTTGCTGCTCCTGCTGGCTTCAACCATTACGGTTGTTGCTCAGCAACCGGATATTTCCAAACCGCCTAAAATAGGATTATGTCTGAGTGGCGGCGGAGCTAAAGGCATGGCGCACATCGGCTTACTCCGCATGCTTGATTCACTTAACATCCGGCCTGACTATATTACCGGAACAAGCATGGGTGCTATTTTAGGTGCATTATATTCAATAGGTTACAGCGGTAACGAATTGAAAGCGTTAGCCCTTAGCACCAATTGGAAAGCGCTTTTCAGCGATAAAGTTTCGTTGGCGGATATCGACATTGAAGAAAAAGACGAGTATGGCCGTTATTTGATTGAGATCCCTTTTGTGAGCGGAAAGCTGTCCTTACCTAAAGGTTTAATTGAAGGACAGGTATTGAATGAATACCTTACCCGCCTTACGTTTACAGTGAGGCATATCCGCAATTTTGACAGTTTGCCGATCCCTTTTCGTTGCGTTGCCACTGATATTAAAACAGGCAATCCCATTCTGCTTGCCGGGGGATCCCTGCCTGAAGCCCTAAGGTCGAGTATGGCCATACCGATGGTATTTTCGCCGGTCGAAAAGGAGAATTATATCCTGGTTGATGGCGGTTTGGTGCGGAATTTCCCTGTTCAGGAAGTCCGCGATATGGGCGCCACCATGGTCATTGGAAGTTATTCAGGCTTTCGTGTACTGCACCCTGATGAGCTGAGCGATGGATTTAAAATGGGCTTGCAAAGCATAAGTCTCACTATGTCGAGACAGTGTGATGCGGATAAGGCTTTGTGTGATGTGCTGGCAAACAATGAATTACCCGACATTATAGCATCAAAGTTTGATAACGTAGGGTCAATTATAGAAGAGGGAGAAAAAAATGCACGGGAGTTACTGCCCGAATTGCTGAAAATTGCTGAATGGCAGCATAGTCATGGTGTTGCTAAGCGTACTATCAGTAGTAATGATTCCTCCAGCCTTTTGCCTCTCGAATCCGTAACCGTTGATCCGCACAACGCGGATATTGCTGTTTTATTAAAAAGAGAATTCGGGATTGAACCCGGGCAGGTTTATACAAAGGATGATATTACGAATGGATTGAAACAGATTTATGGTTCGCGTTTTATAAGCAAAGTGGCTCTTGATTTTTCGTTATCGCCCGATAGTGCAGCCTCGCGCATTCATATTCGTGCCTATGAAAGTGAACATGCCTATTTAAAACTCGGTTTACATTATGATACCGATGACGGTGCCGGCATACTGCTGAACGGCACTTTTCGCAATATCTTATTATCCAATTCGCGGGCATTGCTTAGCTTCGATGTTTCCGAACATCCGAAAGCGCATTTAAATTATTACCGGTTCATCGGTTCAAACGCCCGTTTTCGATGGGCTTTTGATTTTTTAGGAGAAACCACCGTGCTGAATGATTTTATATTTACCAAAGCCTCAGGCGGAGAGATTAAGACCGGCGATAAATACCTGAGATATTTTTTTGACGGAGCAATAGTTACAAGTTTTATAGTAAATAAAAACATGCTGCTGTTTATTGAATTAAACCGGTTTAATGATTTAATCAAGCCACAGCGTGATCCGCGAAATGCATCATCACCAGAACCTGTAAGTTTCCTGAAACAGGAAAGTAATGGTTACGGGATTAAAACCGGGATTCAGCAGAATACGTTTAATGCAGTATATTTTCCGGAGCAGGGCAATAAATTGTATTTTGAAGTTAAAACCGGTTTCGCGCACAAATCCGAATACACCACCTATGAATATAATGTGGCTTCCCAAAGCGGAACCGAAAATGAAATCATTACCTCGCTCGATCAAACTTATATTCGTTACCAGGCTGATGAACAATATTGGCTGCCTGTAAGTTCGCGTTTATCAGTAGGTTTATTTGCTTCTTTGGGCGCAGGATTTTCTTTAAACAATAATATACCGGCAAATCAGAGCGATAGTATAACTTCCGATAACCCGGAGACTTTTTATTTCGGCGGCAGCGAAGTTGCGGCACACACCAACGAAATTTCATTTACCGGGCTTCGAAAAGCGGAGTTGGCCTTCAGCCAATATTTTCAGGCAGGTATTTCAGCCCAATATCGCATAGGGAACCATTTTTATATTACACCATTAGCCAATGCCGGGCGTTATACAGATAGTTACAGCATTTTGTTTAATCATTTTTTCGAATGGGACTTTGATAAAGATATTAATGATCAGGGCGAAATGATGGGAAGAGAACCAATCCAGATACTGGGCTACGGATTAAAACTTGGGTATTTGTCGAAATTTGGTCCGTTAAATTTCCTGGCACAATCAAATACTTACACCCATGGCTGGAATTTTTATTTTTCGTTTGGGTTTAAAATTCCTTATTGATAAATAAACAGTTCTTATTGTTAAGCAGCAATGAACACAAACGATTTCATCTATGAAAAGTAAATTAATTATTACTGTCTCGCTTTTCGCTTTACTTTTCGTTGTGAAAAACAGCACGAATGCACAACCATGGGGTTTTGTGAAAGAAAAAGATGGCATAAAAGTATATACCCGTGCCGAATCCAATAGTTCCCTGAAATCATTTAAAGGTGATGTGATTTTTCGCGCTGCACCGGAAAAAGTATGTGCCATGTTAGGCAATGGAGTGAATACAGATTGGTGGGACAAAGCAATCACCAATATTAAAGTGCTTGGCTTCGAAGAGAATAGTTTTGTTGAGTACTACCTGGTTTATACTATGCCATGGCCCCTTACTAACCGCGACCTGGTTGCAAAAACAAGAATAGCAACGGACCCGGTATCCGGTAATCATACCTTCACGGCTGAACCTTTACCCAACACAATTCCCGAAAAAACAAACCTGGTCCGTATCCGGAATTACCGGCAAACGTGGACCGTTCAATTAATGGGTAATGGAAATGTGCATGTATCCCTTGAAGGATTTATTGATCCCGGGGGAAATATTCCTGCCTGGGCTTATAATATGATAGTCGCCGAAACGCCTTTAAGAGCCTTACGCTCTCTCCGCGAAAGGGTATTATCGGCTAAACCGGCAAGCAAGTGATCCTTATCCGGGGAAATAAATGCGGGTAAATAATCCCGGATCAATTTACACGCCAGGACTAACTTTGCCGTTTTCAGCAGAGGTATTTGCCGGCGCGGAGCCAGGTTTTGGGGCTTCAGGCTCTTCCTTTATAGCTTCTTTAAAGTTCCTGATTCCGGATCCGAGCCCCTTCATTACTTCGGGTATTTTTTTGCCCCCAAAAAGTAATAAAACAATTCCGAGTATAAGCAGCCATTCACTTGGCCCAAAGAAAAAACCCTCCAGTAATATTCCCATTTTCAGTATTTCTTATTTGTTAAAAATTCCGGCACAAAATTAATTATAAACCTTCTTCGTTTCTATTATATTTTGTCCTTGAAAAATGATATTGGGACTAAGAATTAAATGGAAACAAATACACTTTATGAAACGATGAATTATTGCAGTTCTTTCAGTAAATTTTCTGCTTCAGTATAATCCCAGCCGTCTTTTATGGCTGAATCTTTTGCCTGCTGTGCCATACGGATAGCCTCCGGTATATTGTTTGTTTTCTGATAGAGTTTTGCACATAAAATGCCGGTGGCGTATTCTTCATGCAAGGCTAACGATCGCCTGGCCCATATCGCTGCACGGGCCATTGCTGCTGTATCCGTAATATGTTTCAGGTATACATCTGCAATACCCGAAAGCTGCAAATAGCTATTCCAAACATATTTTTCGACAGATTTCAGTGTTTCGTCCCTGTAAGCTTCCCAGTTTGCATTTACCTGGTAAACGGTAATGTCATTTACGAAAATAAGAGAATCAACGCTAAAAAGACCGATTGCTTCAGCAGGCTGACGTTTCAGGAAATAGTTGGCAGTATCGTTGGTTTCAATCAGGGGAGTAAGTAATTCATTAACCAGGTAAAATATTTTGCGCTTAACCCTTTCAGGGGAAGCAATGGAGGCGAATTCCTTTTGATGGCTGAGCACAAATTGAAACTCCCGCGAATTAATATCCGTTATCCCGTTGGCAATGATGACCCAGTTTTTTTCGCTCAGCAATTGCCGTTCGCTTTGTGTGGCAAAATATTGCTTAACCATATCCGAATAATCCAAACCTCCCTTTTTAAGGGCTCTCAGGTAGTCAAGACATTTATCCGGATTGCTGACATCCTTTTCAAATTGCTGCTTCAGATAGGGCAGCCGTTTTTGTGGTGTAAGTGCATTTTTACCCTCCGCAATAAACGAAGAAGCTTTAAATTCACCTGTCAGCCGGTAAAGTACCGTACCGCTGCTATCCATAAATATATAGGTAGGATACGATTTTATATCAAAATGCCGGTGCTGTTCTATTCCTTCCCCTTTTTCCATGTCCTGCATGACACAAATAAAATGTTGGTTGTAAAATTCCGCGACGGAAGAATCTGTGAAAAGTGATTCACGCATCTTTTTGCAATGCGGACACCAGGAAGCATAACAGAAGTAAAATACAGGTTTATTCGCCGTTTTGGATTGCTGGATAGCATCAGCCAGACTGCCTTCGGTAAATCGAACTGATTGCTGGGCAAAAACAACCTGGCTTGAAATGATAAACAGAAACAATACCGGAAACCAAAATCTGTAGTTCATTTTATAGCGCTTTATCCGCAGTTTTTACTATCGGGATTTGTATGCATTGAGTGTTTTCAAACGTTAAAAAGCCCCAAAAAGTATGGCTTCTGTACGAAAGTTAAAACCTGAGAAAGATATTCCTGAAAAGCTTTGTTTAAAGAGGAAGTAACCTCTTTAAACCCTATTGATGGAGCGTTTATTTTTCATATCGGTTGATGGAACAGTATCCAACAAAGTAAGCGCCAAAAACGAACTGCGCAAAACCATCAGAAAAACGCATAATGCACTAATTAATGTACTTAAAGGCAACTACCCCGGCACCTACAAAAGTGTAATACGGGAATGGGGTTTCCAGAAGGAGAAATAGTAACCATTAGATCAGGCTTTAGTTGTAGTGCGACTTGAAGTCGCGCCCCGACTTGATTAAGACTGACCCGGATACGGAGTGGGGGCTACGCCCGGGCTTAATTTTTAATTTGAATATATAGCCGGACTTTCACAGATTGGTATTGTGATTACAACTATATTTGTTATAGCAACCAGTTATGGTTTAACATATATCACTAAACAGCAGAATGGAAAGGGCGAAAACCACGAGTAAAACCGGTTAAAAGTGTTATGAACTTAATGATATATACTAGTTGTAGGCAAGGTTATCGAAGATTTTTCACAAAATTTGAAGAGTTTCTGAAAGCTTGACTTATCAGGTGTAATCATTGAAAGAGTTGGGCTTTTAGAAAAATTCTTCTAACTTTTTTGATCGGAGACAAGCATTCGCTTGACATTTATAATCACATTAATAGATTGAAAATTTATATTAAGACCTAATTTAAAACATACAATTATGAAAGTCGAAATAGTCTTATCTATAGTACTCGCTGTTAGCACAGTTTTTTATACAATAATAAACTATATGCTTTGGCTTGAAAGTAGAGCAACTAGAAAACAAAAAATTACGCCTTTGATTATTGCATACTTAGATCCAACTGAAAACCACAAAGTATTAGCTTTGCATATAAAGAATATTGGAGAAGGACTAGCAAAAAATGTAAAAATTGAAGCTATGAAGGAATATAATCGTCTCGGAAAAGATGATTTGTTGTTATCTGAAATTGGTATTATCAAAAATGGATTTAATAATTTTCCGCCACAATATGAATTAAGCTACTATATCCATTCTATGACAGAACTAAATTCAGAAGATGAAAACAGTAGCATAGAAATTGAAATTTGTTACGAAAGTTCTGATCAAAAGAAATACAAGAATATTTATAAACTTCCATTTAATCAGATAATTGATCAAAATTATTCAAAACCACCAGAAACTTTCATGGGTCAAATTCCATACTATTTGGAGGAAATAAACCGTACACTGAAAAACTATATAGAGAAACATAAGTAAACCTAGAAATTGCAGATAAAGGAAACCCTGCCTACAACAAACGCTATAGCAAATGCGGGTTTTCGTGTTCGTTGAAACATTGGAAATCTTTACATACATTTGTGTTGGCAGACAGTTGAGCAACAATCTATTCCCGCACTTGCCATAGCGTAACCGTTGGCATTAATTTTAGACTGAATCCGAAATAGTAATTAATAACTACAAAAATGGCAAAGCTTATAATCTCTCGAAAAAGGGAATTCATGAATTGGTCAAGTGAATATAAAATCTTTCTAAACGGACAGGAATTTGGTGCAATTTCGAATGGTGAAAAGATAGAGATTGACATACCTGAAGGAACAAGTATCATAAAAGCTAAAATTAATTGGATGGGAAGTCCGGATCTCCCAATTTCAGTGAATAATGATGAGTCAAAATTCGTATCAATTTCAGGGGCTAAGCAAGTTAATATTGTTATTGAACTTATGTCTCTAATAACTCTTTTAATTATCATATTTAGGCAACAGATGAGAATTGATTTTCCATTTTTGAAATTACCAGTTGCAATAATTGCTTCCTGTTTTATAATTGCTTCATTTTATTACATGACAATCGGAAGAAATAAATATATAAAAATCAAAGAAAATCCTAAACAGACAGAATAACCTGACAGAAAAACAGGAAAAACTAATGCCAACAAACGCTATAGCAAATGCGGGTTTGCGTGTTCGTTGAAACATTCGGAATCTTTACATACATTTGTGTTGGTTGACAGCTGACAACCACGCAATCCGCCACTATTCAAAGCCTAACCGTTAGCGGCAAGGTTTAAAACGGACACTGTCTGTAAAATTTAAAGGACAGAACACCGAATGTGACAAGTAAAAAACAGAAAACAAAAGTGGAAACAGAAACCACTTTATAATACTGGCTATCACCGAAAAGCCTTACAAATAAAGTGGTTTTAAATAGATAAGATATGAAAAAAAAATCCGTTTTTATTGCAATAATAGCTTTGATTATCCTTATAGCAGTTTTTACAAACCCAAATCAGGATAGACATAAAGAAGTAATTAAGAATAAGCTAAATTCATACATGCAAGAACCCATAAAGGAAAATCTGAACGAAACAGACAACAATACGGAACAAGCAGGAAAAGCACTTGGAATGATGTTATTCGGAGCATTCATTGACAGGGTAATTGATAATCTTATTAGCACTGACAATTATGTTTTGTTTTCAACAACAAAAATCACGTGGGACGGTAAAACAAAAATAATTGGGATAGGTGCTTTTGGAAATGTTTATTTAACAGGCAAGTTAGATGAGATGTTAGATGAAGGATTATTAAAAAACAAATAACCTTGCCCATAACATAGGAGTCTATAAATAATGGCGGGTGAAGTACATAATTGATCCCGATAGATCGGGACTTCAAACATTTCAACCTCTAAAGCATAACCTCTAATTCCTCAAAATAATGAAATACCCAAAGCAAGTAACCATAGGCGATATCACGGTTCGTGATGGATTTCAACACGAAGAAAAATTTATTCCAACTGCAGCAAAGCTCTGGCTTACCGAGCAGCTTATCCTGGCAGGTTTCAGGCATGTGGAGGTAACCAACCTGGGAAATCCAAAGGGTATGCCACAGTTTAAAGATGCCGATGAATTGCTGAAAAAAATCCGGTCGAGCAAGGTGGTTGGACATCTGTTGCCCGATGTAAGCCTTACCGCGGTTACGATACGCGAAAAAGCTATCGAAAGGGCCATACAGGCACGCAAGGAAGGGTGGGGCCCCGATCGTATCCTGCTGATGGTATCCACCAGCGAGTCGCATCATATCAAAAACTCCGGGCTGTCACTTGCCGATTATTGGAAAATGGCTGAAGAATGGATTCCAAAAGCAAAAGATGCCGGTATTAAAGTGAACGGCACCGTTAGTACGATTTGGGGATGCCCGATTGAAGGGCCTACAAAAATGGAAAAAGCAATCGAGTTTTCGCAACGCTGGTTCGATATAGGTGCCAGCGATGTGGAACATGCTGATCATGATGGCTCAGCATCGCCTGATCGCGTGTACCGCTATTATTCCATGTTAATGGATAAGATAGGCCGGCCGGAAAAACAAATCGTTCATTTTCATTCCACACGTGGTTGGGGACTGGCGAATGTTCTCGCCGCGCTGCAGGCTGGCATGACCAATTATGAATCAACCATGGGTGGGATAGGCGGACAACCGGCCAATTTTGTGGACGGTATTCCTGTAGCCGGGACAGGTGCCTATTATTATGCCGATCCTACGGTTACCGGTTTGATACAAACCGAAGATATGGTGGTGATGATGGATGAAATGGGAATACAAACCAACCTGGATGTGGATAAAGTGCTACAAACCGGTGCTATGGTCGAGCGTATCGTGGGCCGCAAACTCCGATCGGAAAGCGTACGGACTGGAAGGATTCCTAAAACGTTGACAGGGAGGGGTTGAAGTCCCGATAGCTATCGGGATTGAAGGGTTTCAATGTTTCAGAGTTTCAATGTTTCAATGTTTCAGAGTTTCAATGTTTCAGGGTTTCAATGTTTCAGGGTTTCAATGTTTCAGGGTTTCAATGTTTCAGGGTTTCAATGTTTCAGGGTTTCAATGTTTCAGGGTTTCAATGTTTCAGAGTTTCAGAGTTTCAATGTTTCAGAGTTTCAGTGTTTCAGGGTTTCAATGTTTCAGTCCCGATCCCGATAGCTATCGGGACTATCGGGACGAAGCGCAGGGTTAGCAATAAAAACAATTATTTCATTACTTCATACAGCACGAATGGAGAGGAAAGAAAGAACCATGAATCAGAAAAGGATCATCTGATGCATGGATGCAGTATTGGTAACTAACTGAAGCAGAAATTTAAACGATAAGGATTTAGCCTATTATAACTGTTCCCAGCCAGGCCCATGCTGCGAGAAGAGCGGCTGTGCCTATTATATGATAAGGCCTTACTACGAATTGAGTTGACGATTCTTCGGAAAGGATTTCTGAGTATTGGTCAGAAAGGAGTGCGTGAGTATCTTTCATAGCTCTGAGAATTTTCTTAACGTTTTATATAGTTTATAACCGTTAAGTGAAAAAGTAATACACATTTCCGAAAAAATTATCCCTGTCATTACTGGTATAGCAATCCCGTATACTAATTAAATACAAATCCGGACAAAAAAAGCACAGATAGTCAAATACTTATACACATTTTTATACACAATTTTCACTGGTTAATTCAGAGAATTGCACATGATATACCTGGAACGGTGATGCAAAAAATGAATCCCCCTGTGGTCCCCCTTTTGAAAGGGGGACAGTTGACGAGAAAAAAAAGGAGACAAGCATTTATAATTATCAATA
Source organism: Bacteroidales bacterium (assembly GCA_038250985.1). GTDB lineage: Bacteria > Bacteroidota > Bacteroidia > Bacteroidales > UBA4417 > UBA4417. The sequence continues at coordinate 469 of JBBSBT010000048.1, read as the reverse complement.
AAAACAAACATGGAGGACATTGAGTGGCCCTATCCCCCTTTGCAAAGGGGGATTGGTATTAAGCAGGTAAAAACTTTTTTTATATTTCAGTTCTGCCGGCAATTTATTTTCACAGATCTTTATTACCTTTATTCAGGACTTTAATGCGTTTTATGCCAGGATATTACCGGAATACTGATCTTAAGCCATTGTCGCGCGAATTGCGGACTTATGGAACCAAGGGAGAAGCCGTACTGTGGAAAATGGTTCTAAAAGCACGGCTGATGAACGGGTATCAATTTAACAGGCAGTTTATAATTGAAGACTTTATTGTCGATTTTGTGAGCAGGAAATTGAAGCTTATTATTGAAATTGATGGCTCAAGCCATATAGCAAAAGGATCAGACGATTATAAGCGACAGCAGAGGCTGGAAGAACTTGGTTTTACTGTTATCAGATTTTCGGAATATGAAGTTTTAAAAGCATTGGA
>JBBSBT010000047.1:0-11503 GCA_038250985.1 Bacteroidales bacterium | reverse complement strand
TACAACATTGGTCTTGATATAGCTACCATTACCAGCATGAAGGAAACAGGCTATAAAAAAGCCAATTATAAAATCCCTGAAAAAGAATTTCCCTATACCGAAGGATTACCAAAAGTAAAACTTATTGGCACGGGTGGAACGATTGCTTCGCGGCTCGATTACCGTACCGGGGCTGTAATTCCTGCATTTTCGCCGGGCGAATTATACGGGGCAGTACCCGAGCTTGCTTCCATCTGCAACCTTACAACCGAGAAGTTATTTGCCGTTTTCAGCGAAAATATGGCGCCCGATAACTACAAAAAGCTGGCCATCGCCATTGGCAAGGAAATCGAAGCCGGTGTGGACGGTATTGTAATTGGTCATGGAACCGATACTTTGCATCATACAGCGGCCGCTTTGACTTTTATGGTACAGAATTCGCCGGTCCCGATAGTGCTTGTGGGCTCGCAGCGATCGAGCGACCGGCCAAGTTCAGATGCAGCGCTTAACCTGATGCATGCATGCACAGCTGCGGGACATGGCGATATTGCCGAGGTTATGGTATGTATGTTTGGTCCCACGAGCGACGAATACGGATTTCTTCACAAGGGTACACGTGTACGCAAAATGCACTCTTCGTACCGTTCAACATTCCGCACTATTGGTGACATCCCAATGGCCACCATTACCCGCAAAGGGCTGAAGCCGATCAAGGAAACCTATAACCCCCGTCGCAAGGACCGGAACGTGAAAATTCTGCCTTTTTTCGAGGAGAAAGTATCGATAGTGTATTATTACCCTAATATGCAGCCGGATATTATCGATTCGTTGGTTGAACACGGGTATAAAGGTATTGTTATTGCCGGCACAGGGCTCGGGCATGTGAACAAACCGCTATATCCGGCCATCGAAAGGGCTGCCAAAGCCGGGGTTGCCATTTATATGACGGTGCAAACGCTCTGGGGTTATGTACACATGTTTGTTTATGACACCGGCCGTGACCTGATGGCAAAAGGTGTAGTTCCGGCTGAGAATATGCTGCCCGAAGTAGCTTATATAAAGCTGGGCTGGGCGTTAGGCCAAACGAGTGACCTGGAAGAAGTTAAACGGATAATGCTTACACCCATTAACGATGAAACTACTCCTGGCGAACCTTATAACGGCTACCTCATCTACCAGGGAGGAGTTGCAGAAGTAGAGGAGTTTATCCGCAAGGTACATAAATAGGAACAAAAAGTTTATTATCAAAAGCAGGCATGCAGCCTAAGCTTTTAAAATCAGTTATTTAGCGAGGAAAAAACTTGTTTATAGTTTCCAACAGTATGACTTTACTTACCGGTTTAACAATATAATCGTTGCATCCGGCTTGCCGGGCAGCATCTTCATCAAAAGCGGTAATTAAACCCGAAAGACCGATAATAGGAAGTTCGGGTAATATCTCCCGGATCAGCCGTGTCGATTCAAGCCCATCCATTCCGGGCATTTTCATATCAGTAAGCAATAAACTTATATCAGGATAGTTGCCGCAGATTTCAAGGGTTTCAAAACCTGTTTTAGCCCTGAGTACTTTAAAAGCTTCTCTCTTAAGCACAATTTCCAGGTATTTGTAATTGGAATCATCGTCTTCTGCGACAAGTATGGTCCGCTGGGCCGGAAGCGAAGGTTTTATTTTAATGGCGGTTCCAGGCGAAGTATCAGCTTCTGAAGGCAAAGTAAAAAAGAATTTAGAACCCTGGTTGATTTCCGACTCTACCCTGATTTCTCCTCCAAGCAGTTTTACGTAGCCCTGGGCTATAGACAAGCCTAGGCCGGAACCCTCATAACTGCGGGTTGGTGATAAATCAACCTGCCTGAACATTTCGAAAATGGCTGGCATTGATTCGTCAGGTATTCCTGTTCCCGTATCGCTGATGCAAAACTGGTGGTACCCGGCTTTCCTTTCATACTCTATAGTGATGGATCCTTTTTTTGTAAATTTTACTGCATTATCAATAAACTGGAAAAATATTTTTTCAAGGAGATCTTTATCGGTAATGATCTCAATATCTTCGTCGGGAAAGTTTTGAATTATATCTAAATCCAGGTTGCGCAGGTTGCAGATTTCGAGGGTTTTAGCGGTTATTTTATTCAGAAACTTATTGAGACTGAGAGGCATTAAATGAGTTTCGGCTAAACCCGAAACTATCAACGAAATATCCATATACCCTGTAATGGTATTAATAAGCCGTGCACTGCTTTTCCTGATCATTTTATTGAATTCGATCCTGTCCTCTGCCGAATTATCCGAATGGGTGATCATTTCGCTGAATCCGATAATGCCATTCAGGGGGGTGCGGAGTTCGTGCGTGATATTCTGAAGAAATGCAGATTTTAATTTATCACTGGCTTCCGCTTTTTCCTTGGCTTTCATCAGATCTTCTCTAGCCTGCATTCGTTCAGTGATGTTACGGAATACCCCCTGGATAATCTGTCGTCCATTTATAGTTATGGTATTCGATAAAACTTCGACAGGTACCTCGGTGCCATCCGATCGAAGAATCATGCTCTCCATAGGCAGAAGGTCTTTGTTGTTTAGCGTTTTGCTCGCATGTCTGTTAAATAATTTAACAACGAATTTCTCATACCTGGCAGGATGAATCATGGATTGGTTCAGTTCCCTTATATTGTTTAATGTATACCCTAACAAGGAACAGGCTGCCGGGTTGGCATCGATCAGCATACCTGTTTCGATATCGGCCAGGATGATTGCATCAGGTGAAGCTTCGAAAAGCTCCCTGTATCTTTCTTCACTTTCTTTTAATATTTCTTCGGATCGTTTTCGTTCGGTTACATTGCGGTAAATGGATTGGTATGTCCCGTCGGGCATCATTTTGGTATGCATTTCGATAGGGATAAGTTTGCCGTCGGGACGAAGGATATCCCGTGCACCAAAAACGGTTTGTCCTTTTAATAACAAATCAAACCGCAATGGATTGTTTTTCAGGATTTGAGTGCTGAATAACTCGCTTATATTAATTCCAACCAGGTTTTCGAGGGATCGGCCAGTCAGATTCTGCATATATGTATTAGCCTCAAGGATGACTCCCTCGGGTGAGCCGATCAAAATACCATCGACGGCCAGTTCTATAAGGTTGCGGAACTTTCGTTCGCTTTCCTGCAAGGCAATTTCAGCAAGTTTGCGCTCTGTAATATCCTGGGCCATGGCAATATTAACTTTTTTGCCAAAGTACGTGCCGGTGACAACACGAACTTCTTTTGGGAAAATTTCGCCATTTGCCCTTAATCCCCAAAACTCAAATATTTGAGGCTCTCCTTCATACGCTCGCTTTATCATTGCAGCTATTGCTTCCAGATCATTTTTGCCGGGGGCTGAAACAAACAAAGGATTTTTACCAATCAACAATTCATGCGGATATCCATACATTTTAACAGCTCCTTCATTTATATCCAGGAAAGTGCCATCTTCATCCTGTATATATATTGCATCGGTCACATTGTTGAATAATTCACGATAGCTGATTTCATTTTCTGATTGTAGCTTTTCAGCCTTTTTTCGCCTTGTTATATCGGTCCATATGAAGTGAGTTTGTTCTGCTTCTGCTTTGTCATTTTTGCCAAGTTTTCCATCTAAACTAACATGAAGGCGGGTTCCGTCTTTGTGAAACATCTCAAATTCAACATCATGAATTTGTCCTTCCTCAAGCAAACATGGCAACCATTTGTTTGAAAATAATTCGGAAGACTCCTGGCTTATAAATTCCGAAAAGTGATGTCCGGCAACTTCTTCATGCGTATACCCCAGAGTGCTGAGCCAGGTTGGATTTGCAATCAGAATACAGCCGCCGGAGTCAAGTGAGTGGTAGTTAATGGGTGCATTATAGAAAAGATTCCTGTTGCTTTTTTCTCTTTCCTCTAACACATTAATTGCCTTGGAATGGTCGAGCAAAGTTTTTTGATAGGTAGTATTTAATGATTCGAATTGATATTTCAGCTGCTCCAACTCGTTTTTAAGTTGTTCAAAAGTCTGATCAGAGCTATTTATGTTTTGTTTCATCAATGTCGTATTTTATAATGCAGCTGCTCTTACAGTGAAGTAAAAGGTGCTTCCTTTACCTGTTTCACTTTTTACCCAGATTTTGCCCCCATGTTTTTCGACAAATTCCTTGCAGAGTATCAGCCCCAGTCCTGTTGAGACTTCCCCGTCGGTTCCTTTGGTTTTGTTGTTGGAATCGATACGGAAAATATCCTTCAACCTTTCTTCCTGTATTCCTATGCCAGTATCAGTAACACCTATAGTCACAAAATGTTCTTCGTCCTGTGAGGCTGAAATTTGAATGTGACCATCGCGGGGAGTAAATTTAATGGCGTTTGTAAGCAGGTTCCGGATGATTGTCTGCAGCATATGAACATCCGCTATAACTTCCAGGTCTTTCGCTATGTCTATTTTTATATCAATTTTCTTTTGCCTTGCTAAATCAATAGTAATATTGTTGCAGTTTTCCACTAACGGGTAAAGAAGGGTTGTTTTGGGTTCAAATTGGGTTATTTCCCTTTGCAGGAGTGACCATTCGAGCAGGTTTTCGAGTAATTGAAACAAGTTACGGGCAGAGTTCCCCAAAAAGCTTATAATGGTTTTGAGCTCGTCCTTTGGAAGCGTTTCAAACTCTTCCTCAAGTATTTCGGTAAATCCCAGGAACGAATTAAACGGGCTTCGCAGATCATGGGCAATAATGGAGAAAAATTTATCCTTACTGTTATTTAAATTCTGCAGATCTTTAGCATTCATCTGCAACTGATCTTCAAACTTTTTCTGCTCGGTGAGGTTGATGATGATCCCCCTGGTTCCTATGCATTTGTTCTTGTAAATAATGGGTACAGAATGAATAGATACCGGGAACTCTGTTCCGTCTTTCTTCATCCCGGTCATAATAGCCCGGTCTGTTTTTTTAAGTTCATAAATAGTTTCCATATGGATACGCATATCCTCAATGCTTTCGGGTGCTACCAACTGATCTATCAGAATATAGGTGTCAAGTTCCGTTTGCTGAAAATCAAATAATCTTAAACCTGCGTCGTTCATATATAGTATTCTTCCGCTGAAATCAGTTTCATATATGGTTTCTGGGAGCAATTCAACAAGGTCTTTGTATTTTTGTTTACTTTCGACAAGGGCCTGTTCGATTACTTTTCGTTCGGCTATTTCTTTTTCTAATCCTGAGTTGTGCAATTTCTGAACGCGGATCCGGATTATTCCGAAAATAATACCACCTGAAAAAATGAATACTGATAAAAGGAACCACCAGGTCAGGTAATAAGGAGATCTTATCTGAATGGTTGCCGACCTGCTGATTTTACTCCAGGAGCCTGAAAAGTTCCTGGCCATCACGTAAAGTGTATATTTTCCCGGTTCAAGACCATTATACTTAACATGTTCGAGCATGGATTGGTTTATTGTCTGCCATTCGGAGTCAAATCCTTTGAGTTTATATTTATACTCAATCAGGTCCTCATTTATAAAAGAAATCCCCCTGAAATGAAAAACAAGGGAATTGTCTGTATAATTTATTTTGCCGGGTTCTGTTAAGGGATATTGAATGCCTTTGCGGTCTTCAAATGACATTAAATCGATAGCAGGAACGGGGTTTTCGGTATTATGGTAACCGGGCTCGAAACAAGTCAACCCGCGATCGGTGCCTATCCATATCCGATCTTTGGAGTCTGTCATCCCGGCAGCACGGTTGGTTTCCCAGCCGGCCAGCCCGTTATAAATATTATATATTTCAATTTTATCGTCTCCATCCCATTTGTAGACCCCGTTATCGGATCCTATCCAGAAATTTTTGTCCTTATCCTGGAAGATGAAAAATACCGGACTGTTAATTTCAATATTATCATGTTTGAATTTTTCAATCCTGCCGTTATGAATATAACAGAGTCCGTTTATACTGCCGACAAACTCAATCCCATCTGTACTTTTATAATAAGCGAATACATTATTTGCTCTAATACCCGGGTCTGAAGGTATCTTTGTTGTTTTATCATCATTGATATACCATAACCCGGCTGAACCGGCCAGGTATATCCCGCCTTTATCGGCTGAAAAAATTTTTCTGATCGTGCTATTTTTATTCTTGAAAGGTAAATACTCTGTAAGAACATTGTTTTTGATATATAATAATTTTGTGTCAGCGCCAACCCATATTCTGCCGTCTCGATCCTGGTGTACATCATTTGTTATCGGGAACTTTTCCGAATGATACCAGGTTATTTTCCCGTTGGGTTGCAACCTACCCACGCCATTGCTGATAGATGCAAACCAGATGTTCCCGTCCAGGTCTTTCATCATATCACCTACCCGCCGCGTATTTATACCAAGGTCAGGGAATTCAATATTTTTAAAAGTATTTTTGTCTAATATCGACAATCCATTGTTATGCCCTAAAACAATTCTTCCGTCGTTCATTTCAGCAATGGCGGTTACTTCATCCTCAAGCATACCGTCTTTTTTGAAATAGTTTATGACATTGAGGTTGTTCATTTTATTTATACCTCTTGTATCAGTAAACCAAATGTTTTGTTCGCGGTCGATAAATATCGAAGTTGCCCCATTGGACGAAAATCCTTTTTCATACATCAACGAAACCGGGGTGTCGTTTTTGCCTGAGATGTAATATTTTGCCCAGATATTTCCAAAAAAAACATAGCCTCTTTTATCGCAGTTCACATATGAATAATAAAAAATCGAGGGATGAGGCAACAGGAATTTGTTGGTAACCAGTGTGAAGGTATTGTTCTGTATGTATCCGAGCCATTTTTCGTTCAGAACCCATATCTTTTCATCAGGAGTGTTTCGGTTCTGAAAATTTATGGCAATTATATCGACTCCATAAGGCTGTATAAGTTTTGTTAAACTCCAGTCGGGTTTGCCTTTATCAAACACACACAACCCCATCTTTGTCGAAAGATAAAACTTCTGGTTGTTGGCGATAACGGTGTAAACGTAATTCAGGCGTTCATTTTTCGAAATGGTGAAATGCGTCCAGGCATTGTTTTCGTATATGTAAAATCCGTTGTAACATCCCAGGCATATAACCGGTTTGTTGTTTTTATATATAACATCGAACGAATTGGTCTGGTAATTCGGGGTTGATTTGTCAGGCGGATTTATTTTCCCCCACCTGTTATCTTTCAGAAAAACAATGGTATCGAGGACTGATCCCGGCATGGCCCATAAAATGCCTTTTTCATCCATTTTTATTTTCCTGTATGCGCGATTTGGCAGGGAGTTTTTTTTATCATAGTTTGTAAAACTGAAGCCGTCATATTCCGATATGCCGTAGTTAGTCGCAAACCACATAATGCCGTTGCTATCCTGGGTGGCATCATTGATATTCCGGGTTGGCAAGCCGTTTTCAATGGTATACGTTTTAACAATAAACTGCTGGGAAAAAACATCCCAGGCAAATAATAGTAGAAAAGAAATAATAATAATTTTATGAATACTTTTTTTCATTTAGGGCCTTTTTAAACCACCAATATTATGTTTCACAAATCTATAAAATGTTGTTCCGGGAGTGTTGCTTTTAGTGCCGTTTTCTGAGAAATTTATAAGTATACAAAATGAAATCAAGTCATCAGGATGTTCCCGGATATAAAAAATCTATCCGGAAGAATTTTCCGGTATTCCTGTTAATTTATGATGGAAAACAATAGTGCATTCAGTCATAAAGATGTTATTCCATTGTTAATCATAAAAGGATGCACAAATATATACATATTTTTCCGGTTGAAATATTCTGGATTTGAATTTTGCAGCACTTTTATGCAGATGCTGTTTTTTTGCATGATGCCCGAAATACCTCGTAATTTCTGGATCCTTGGATATGCCGATTTACACATCAGTGTTACTTTTCTGATTTTACCGGAATACCTGGCAGGTAAAACTTTCTGTTCAACTTTTCGTTTAATTGGTGTGTAAACTGATAAACCGCTTATTGATGAATTATCTATCATTTACAACCTATCCATTGACAAATGAATGGCAATTAACTAACTCAATCTCCTTATTGCTGAAACCCGGGGCGGTAAAATCTATTTGAATTCATTTTAATCCCATATTTTCACTTGCAGGTATGCAAAAAGTCAATAGTGACAAGTTGTAACTAATACATTATAAGGCAATTAAATATTCCGTTGCTGAATAAGCTGAGACAATGACATTTTATTTTTTATGGACCCTTCGCAGGATCTGATCAGGGAGATTTTAATTAGCAGCGGTGCACGGATATTGGTAATTCTGTAGTTTCGTGGCAGTAATTGCTCCACCGTACTTAATTTGTAATACTTTAGCAGAAATGTTTTTCGCAAAATATTCACTGTAGCCCGGAATTTATATCCACAAAACTATCTTCTTAGCATTAAGCCCAGGAATACATCATGTTAAAACTGAAAATACAAAAAGCGATCAGGTATATCTTTGCTGAGGACAAGGGTTTTACATTGGAAAACCGATTGTTCTTATCTGCAATTCTGGTCGCGATATTGACAAGTGTTATGGGTTCCGCAGTTAATTTATTGCTTTCTACTTCCTTAACAGCTGTCATCGTTCCTCTTATATTGTCGGCTGCACTATGTGTTATTTATTACTTAGTACGATTTAAAAGAATATTCAGGCCTTTTGTTATTCCGATCATATTTCTGGGTTTGGTCGGAATCTCCATTATATGGGTATTTAATGGAGGAATAAGCGGTTCAAATATTATGCCCGGTTTTGTCATCCTGATTCTTGGGTTAATTGTTGTTCCTGATAAAATCAAGAAATATATATTGTTTCTTTTTCTTGCATTGAATATTTTCATTTATCTGATTCAATTATACAGACCTGATCTCATTGTAAACTTTACATCCGAAACGGACCGTTGGATAGATTCTTTATTTACACTGATTTACACCTCATACTTCCTTTTCCTGATCACTAAATTTGTTCACAGACAGTACTCTGCCGAAAGACTCAGATCGGAAGAGAATGAAAAAAAGTACCGTGAATTGATAGAGAATTTACCTGATGCAATTGTAATTTATATCGACGGTAATATTGTAATGATCAATAAACAATGTCTTCATCTGATGGCGGCATCCGGCGAAGATGAATTGTTGGGAAAGCCTGTTATACAATTTGTTCATCCGGATTATCGCGAATTGGTTATTGACAGAATGAAGAATTTTGCCGGCAATGATGGAAACATGCCACCCATGGAAGAAAAATTTGTTCGCATTAATGGCACAGAAGTGGATGTAGAGGTAAAAGCAATACCAATCCGTTTCGAAGGGAAACCTGCTGTACAGTTAATAGTACGTGATATCACCAGCCGCCTGCAGGCAGAAAAGGAAGTTCTCAACAGAACCGCCCAATTCAAAGAAATCATGAATCATCTGCCCGACAGCGTTCTGATACATCAGAATGGCAAAATCGTATATGCCAACAGCACTGCTTTAAATACACTTGAATACACGGAGAATGAGTTCCTGGAAACATCAGTTTTTGATCATATAATTGAAAAAGACCGGGGCCTTGTTTCTGAAATGATACATCAACGTATTGCCGGATTACCCAAAAAAGATTACGAAATTACTGTGAATACAAAATCGGGCACATTCAGGGATGCTATTGTTCGTGCATCTGAAACTGAATATTTTGGGGAGCCGTCAGTCATTGTACTTTTAATTGACATTACGAAACGGAAAGCTGCGGAGGCATTGCAGCGGGAAAGTGATGAAAAGTTCCGTAACCTTGCAATGCTGACTCCATTTGCAATCATGATTTATCAGGATGATACCTGGGTGTATACGAATCCTGCAGGGGAACAAATTTCCGGATTTTCAGGAGAAGAATTATACCAGATGAAATACTGGGATATTGTTGCCCCGGACTATCGTTCCCTTATAAAGGAAAGAGGATTCAAACGGCTGATCGGGGCTGAGGTACCCTCGGGATATGAATTTAAAATTATTACAAAAGAGGGGAAAGAAAAATGGGTTTATCTTAATGGCAGTATTATCGAATACCATGGGAAACCCGCCGGAATAATTTCCATCGCCGATATAAATGACCTCAAACAAATTGAACAGGATTTAATAATAGCCAAAGAACAGGCCGAAGAAAGTGACCGGCTGAAATCTGCCTTTCTGGCCAATATGAGCCACGAAATCCGTACTCCCATGAATGGAATTCTTGGCTTTGCCGAATTGCTTAAAACTCCGGGGCTTACCGGCAGGGAGCAATTGGAATACATCCGTATAATTAAGAAAAGCGGCGACCGGATGCTTAATATCATCAATGATATAGTTGATATTTCGAAAATTGAATCAGGACAAATGCAGGTTTCGCTTTCGGAAACAAATATAAATGAGCAAACCGAATTTATTTATGAATTTTTTAAGCCTCAGGTCGAAAATACTGGTGTCCGGCTAATATGCAGTAACGGTTTGTCTGACCGGGAAGCCATAATCAGTACTGACAAGGAAAAAGTATATGCTATCCTGACCAACCTGGTAAAAAACGCCATTAAATTCACAAGCAAAGGATACATCGAATTTGGATATAATAAAAAGGAGAGCTATCTCGAGTTTTTTGTAAAGGACACAGGCTTTGGTATCCCAACCGACAGGCAGCAGGCCATTTTTGATCGTTTCATACAAGCTGACATTACTGATTCGCGGGCTTTCCAGGGAGCAGGTTTGGGGCTCTCCATTTCGAAAGCGTATGTCGAAATGCTGAGTGGAACCATCAGGGTCGAAAGCTTTGAAGGTAAAGGGTCCACCTTTTATTTCACTCTCCCATATGCCCCTGGTTTAGCAAAAAATCACCCGGACACGAAAGCTGAGGCTCATTCGGGGAAAAAGGATTCTAAAAATCTAAAAATACTGATTGTTGAAGACGACAATATATCAGAGTTGCTGATTTCCATGGCAGTGAAAAAATTCAGCAGGGAAGTTCTGAACGCGAGTAGAGGAACGGATGCCGTGGAACTGTGCCGCAACAACCCGGATATCGATTTGATACTTATGGATGTGAAAATGCCTGAAATGGACGGCTACGAAGTCACAAGGCAGATTCGTAGTTTTAATAAAAATGTCTGCATTATTGCTCAAACGGCATTTGGTCTTGCCGAAGAAAGAGAGGAGGCAATTAATGCAGGCTGCAATGATTTCATTTCAAAACCTTTGGATATTGGTCAACTTAAAGACTTAATTTTTAAATATTTTTAATGATTCCGGAAATATTTATGAATATAAAAGATAGATTCAGCAAAAAGTTCTGAAGTGGATTTATGGCCAATTCGGGATTTGTTAAAATGCATTGATTTCAAAATAAAACGCAGTGGTACACTTTTTGCTGAATCAATGCCAATGAAATTTAACTTTTTGTTTTAATATTCCGGTTCTGACTGAAAATAGGATATTAAAAAGACTTCTCAATAAATATACCTGATATAATGAATAAATTTAATAGTCTGAAAATTCT
>JBBSBT010000046.1:0-11626 GCA_038250985.1 Bacteroidales bacterium | reverse complement strand
GCCCTGATCGATTTTAACCTCTGTAAGTGATGGTGTATGGGTAAGCGTTACTTTTACAGGCAGCAATTGATTGGCCTCTTCTACAGTACCTTTAGCTATCATTAAATGGTTCGACATGCTGGTAGCACGAAGTATAGCCAGAGCACCGTTATGCGTGTACGAAAGTGGAGAAACATTATCAAGACCGAAACTAAGGTCGTTTCCCAGCTTCTGCAGAGCAATATTACCAGCAAAACCTGAAGTTTCAGGAATATCGGGGGTAAACAGCCCGCGGACTTTACACCAGGGCGGATTAGCTTTATCGAGCACTTCAATCTCAGTAGCATTATTGGGCTCGAAATTAACCAGGTCGAATAGCTTGTATTTATTATTGTTCAGGATAAGCTGAGTGGAATTCGGCTCACCGCTGTACATCCTGATCAAGCCCAGTGTTAATGGATTACCTGGCTCGAAACCCTGCAACCCATTTACATAGGCTGCGCTTTGTGCAGGATTGGATGAAGAAATAGCGATAGCCCATTGGAGTTTACCATCTTTCCATACCGATGACATGCCTTTGTTATCGCCGGTAACCACAACATCTTTAACACCCAGAAGTTTGAGTTTATCCAGTTCCAGTTTCACCTGGTCGGCAAAGAGCCATGTGCTGGTGAGTTTAAGGTCGTGGCAGGTAATATCGAGGCCCGCATGGATTACGCCCGTGGTGATTTTTAACCCATCGCTGCTTAATTTCCAGTCGGAAGCTTCCAGGTTCCAGTATCCTAAGCCCAAGGTCAGTTTGTCCGAGGAACTGATTGTAAATGGACCACTGGTTTTTATTACGACATCACCCAACTGTATTTTGAGATCAGCAGGAGCAATATTGCTGCAGTTAGTATGCAAAACTGTGTTTAAAACCAGGCGATCCGATTTCAGGAATGATTTCGAAAGGGTGGTTTCGGCACCATCAGGGAAACCGTTGAAGCTGTATTTCAGTGCTTTACCTGCATCGTCGCACACATAAAAACCATCCGGAACATTGGCTGGTTTCTTTATGGATTTATCCGCATGCAGTACCGGAATCAGCATTTTATCAGCACTTGCAGTTGAATTGAGCGCCAGCCAGGTTCCGGAAGGAAGCGTGAAACCATTACTGTTGAAACTTTTCATATCAAGGTTAACTTTTCCCCTGATCACTCCGTAATTGCTGCCAGCAGTTGAATTATCCAGGTTAATCCCGATTTTATTGTCGTTTACAGCACCTGTAAAATTCTTGTTGATGGCAAGATTCAATATATTTTCATTCGTTTTCAGCGGCAAAGCTACCGGTTCGGCAACAGGAATTCCCTGGGCATTTTTGAGTTTTCCAGGTTTTATAGCCAGTTTTGTAAAGGTGAGTTTTCCACCCGAAAGCACATCAAACTGGTCGTTTCCCTGCAAATCACCGAATTCACCTGTTATTTCGGCACCGGTACTTTTAGGAGTAAGAGTCTTCACCGCAATGGGAAATCCCATAAGGCTGGTGATATCCATATCATTATATACTTTGAGATTAAAATCCTGGGTCCTGCATTGGTTCGAAGGCTGGTTGATCAGAATTTTAGCCGAATCCCCAATAAAGTTAGACTGTGATTTTATAGCCCAGTAGGTCTGTTGATAGGCTCTGACCGGTACATTGTGAATGGTGTAATTCCCTTGGCTGTCAGCAGTATCGGCCACGACTCCGCCCGTGCTGTTCTCACCCCGAACCATAAACGACCGGCTGGCATCAAGTAAAACAATTGCCCCTCCAATGGGCGTGTTACCAGCCATCACTTTTCCTGTAAGACAGGCTGCCGGTTTGAGTTTTGCCAATAAGTTAACAGGATGCTGGCTGTAAGGTATTTTTATAGTGAATGACTTCCCTTCGTATTCTTTACCCGAACCTGGAGGAAGTGAAACCCGGATTGTATATTCCTGGCTATTGTTATCGCCTGCATTTACAAAGGAAAACTGAGCCAGGCCATCGGAATCTGTTGACTTCTTCATGGGTACCGGACAAGGGTAAATCAGGTATTGATTACCCATTTTCTGCTTACAATATTTTGTCTGTGTAACATTCAATATTTCGACATCTGCTCCTTGTATACGGATATAATCACTCATATTAATGGCCGTTTGTTCCACTACAAGTACGCGGAGTCTGCGGTTCTTCGTGTATATTTTTATGATCCCCAGGTCCATTGTTTTGTTGTTTATATTTACCTGAACTGTATCATTCAGGTAGCCTTCGGCACTTACCAGGAAATACTGTGTCTTATTGGGCAGTAGCATGGCCGGATAATCGCTGAAATTGCCGTTGCTATTGCTGAACATGCAACTTGAATCGGATATAAAACGAATGCTGGCTTCGACCCCGCTATTATCGTCTCCATCTATTATTCTGCCGTTTATCCTGGCACCACGATCGAGCATTATGGTCATAAATTTACCTTTTTCGCCAAAACCTAAAGGCTTGTTCCCGTTTACTGCATTTTCAGCAGAATTGTAACCGTTTTTATTCACTACTATTTTTCGCCATGGACCCGTGACCTGCTTGTTATCGGGCCATCCATCCATAAAAGGAAGATTGTCAAAAGCAAATTTACCATCAGGACCGGTTGTCGTGTACCGGTTCCATACAAAGTCGAAATAATTTGCCCCGTTGGGAGGAGGATCCGGAATCAGGTCCTCGCAATTTTTCATATATAATTCGATGTAATCTTCGGAAGGTGTCCAGTACATTCCCCACATAGATCGGAGGGCACTACTGTTGCATGGCCCCTGGTAACGCTCCTTCAGAATAATAGAAGCATTTTTAATTACAATGGCAGGCTCCTTGGCATCCACAACTTCGCCTGCAATACCAGGCAATTTGGGAATCATTGGGAGAGAGAACTTAATTATTTTATAGTAAGCGGATGAGTATTCCTGCCTGTTTGTTGCGATTACACTTTCAGGTGTTAAATCCATTACCCCCATACCAGATTGAGTTGGCAAAGGAGGGTTGAAAGGTATGGGTGCGTACATTTCGTAATTAAGATCCGAAGCAGGATTCAGATCGGCGTATAAATAATAAGTGTAGCCTGGATTGTGATGCCATACCACCTGGTTAAATTGTACAACGCCTTCGGTATTGGTTTGTCCCATCGCGATAACTTTCATTCCTGCAATGTCTTTTTGCTGAGCATCAGGTGCAGGTCTGCCATCTTCCTTTGGAAATGGGCTAACGCAACCCGGGCTAAAACAGGGTACAACATACTTCCGGCATAAGTAAACATTAACACCTGAAAGTACTTCACGGTTATTCTGCATCCACATCAGGTCAGGGCGACCACAGTCGGAAGGAGTCACTTTAACATCCAGTTCATAACTGCGCACCATAGCAGTGAGATTCCCGGCGGCAAGGTTATCGCCTGCTTTAAACATGAATATCTTGTTCGGGCTGGCTAGAAACTCCTTGTAAGGTGCATCAATAATAATAGCAGCTACCCTATAGAGATCATGAGAAAATTCCCCGCTGTTAACACTGTAGTGCTCAACTAGTCCCAGTTTCGGATCCTGCAGAAAAAAGAATTCGAAAGTGCCGTCACTGTTTGTTTTTGTTGTACTTAGGGTATAACCGGAAGGAATATTGTCCCTCGTAATATCTCCTCCAAATTCAACATTATCAATTTTCCCATTTCCATTGTATGGGCCTTTGGCATAAAAAACGACCAGCCTGATATTGGCATTTTTAAGATCGAATTTTATGTTTTTGTTCGCATCAGGATACTGGTATTGTAACTTGCCGTTTATGTGCGTAACCAGGATTTGGTTAGGTGGAATAATGGTTACATTATTAACCGTAACCGGTTTTATTTCCGGTTTTTCATCCTTGATTATTGTTGTTGCAAAGTTGCCGAATGGGGAAAATCCTTTTTTATAAACAAAGCTGCAAACCTCGCTTTGCCCGTTATTACGGTATGTAGTCCGACTCCGGGGATCAATTGCTGTAACGGAAAATGCATAATGTTTGCCCTCTACCAGGGCTGGTTCGGCCGGGCCATATATAAAACTGGTAGTCGGAACAGTAGTTTCGAAAAAATAAGGGTGCCCCGCCGAATTCATGGCATCGTTAGGATCGCGCTCACCTGGCAGTATCTCAACCATTTTAAGGTAATACCGTGTAGTAATAGGACTTCCGGCTGGCATGGTCCAGTTCATAATTATATTCTGCGGGTTTGTAGCTGTAATACTATCACCGCAAATAGGATTAAGTATCACAGGAGGTTCAACACTCATAATATTAAATGAGGCACACCCCATGGGTTCTTCTGCTGATACGGGCCGTCCTGATTCATAACTATATGCACGGATGCATAGTTGGTAGTTGTCTTCCGGTAAGCCGCTGCCATTGTTTGCTTCCCTCTTACTAATTCCTTCAAAAATCAGGTGGCTTTCGCCAAAAATTTCCTGCAGATTGGATTGCGTGATCAGATAGGGCTGGCCGGGGGATAACGTAATAGCCTGATGCATCCGGTAATCCGGAGATGTATAAATGTTGATGCCATTTGAATTTGTAATGGATCCGAGAAGGTACACCTTCAGACTTCCACCGGCCGCCGAAATATTGAGCAGTGTGCCCATTAACTTGCCGGGTTGAGAAGTATAGTCAATAATATGAGAGCTGTAAGGAGGCTGAACAGCCAGTGTAATACTGACCATATTATTGGATTGGGCAGCTAAATTCCCTGTTACCAATACCAAACTGAAAATGACGATTATCCTTTTAAAAAGTAAAAACATAAGCAATGTCTCCTTTAATTTCGTTGAACGATTTAATGGCTGATCCTGCAGGATAAAAATTCCCAGTGTAATATAAATTGAACCGGAACTGATGGTGATCTTTTATACTGTAACTTGTTGCTACAGATGATGTAAAAACTTTCCCCTTATTCTGAAGATATTCCGTAAACAGCAGCGAATTGCTCCAACTTACTGACAAGGCATCTTCAGCAAGCATTTTAGATATTCCTGCTGTAACCCCTTTGGCTTTATTTTCGAATTGTGAATTTTTCATTCCAAGGTATGTTAGCCCGCCTGTGAAACTCATTTTCGATTCAAACAGGCTCATCATATAATTCAGGTTAACGGTAGTAGCCGTGTTTTCGGTTAAACTCTGGGTTACAGGATTGTTATCATTCAGGTTGGTACGATTCAGCATCAGTAAAATCATCTGGCTTTCTTGCGTACCCATAAAAGTAAGACGTGGTGTAAAAGAAATCGTCTGCGTGGCCTGGTATATCTTTGTTGTATCAGTTACAGGCGATTTTCCGGCTTTCTGGTTGGTGCTGAAATTGCTGTACATGGCATCCATTCCGAAAACCTGAGTCGGGTTTAGTGAAACCGCCAATGAGCCAATGGTACGCGTAGACGTTGCTTTCTTGGTATTCCGGAGGTTATCGCGTTGCAACCCCAGGCTGCCACGCACCAGCATTTTACGTTTCCACATGGCAAATGATGGATTTACAGTAAGATTTTGTATATCGCTGGTGAAATAATATGCCCCAAAGGATTTATAGCCGGGATCAATCCGTCTGAATTCGAGTTTTGTACTGAAGTCTTTGTTTTTATATATCAACGAAGTCCGGAATGCGGTAAACCAAAGTGTGGATTGATTTACCCGGATGACATTTGAAAATTTATTTACAAATGAATTATCCGATGAATCACTTTTGGCAGCCAGCATATCAGAAGTATATAGACTTAAAGCTCCTTCACTCTCAAAAGTCAGGTTTTTCGAGATGCTGAACTTAGTGTTAAGCCCGGTAACCAGGTTCTGTTCGGGAGTTCGATTGGGATAGATTTCGGCATTCCCTTTCAGACCGGATGTGTCATCCTGAACCCGGAGAGCAACAAAATCGACAAAGTTTTTTGAAGTGCCTACACCCAATTTCACAGCCATTCCTTTTCGTTTGTATTGTTGAACTGAATCGATGGTCGGTGAAAAATCATTGGTGCCGGTGCTTTGATTAAAACGTCCGCTTACAAAACCAAATCGGAATTTACCTGGTTTCAATTCAATACCTGCACCGGCAAAAGTGTGTCCCGATAAAGTGAAATCAGAAAACTTTACGGAACGAAAACCGGCATGAACCGTAATCCATTTGTACGACGGACTTAATCCGAATTGGTTGAAAGGCTGGGTGTAATCATGTTGTTTGGGACTTAGTGTAAAAGAAAATGGCAAACTCACACCATAAACAGAAGCGTTAAAATTACCAGAAAGTATATAACTGAATGGCTGGCCCCGCTGCTCAATGCCCGCCGTATGTGACAGAATCAGGTTGTTGCTTATATCGCCATGAATGGTGAAAGGTTTTTCATTTTTGATATTTTCCAATTGCTGAGCAAAACTCAGCTCCGGGTTAAAAATCAATAATATAAAACACAATAAAATGCAGTAAAACGTAGTATGTTTTAGCATATAACAATCATGTTAAAGAGTCAGAGTACAATATTAACAAGTGGAATTACTAAACAAAATCACATTACAAGCAAAGTAGCATAAAACAAAGTTAAGGGTAAAATCAAAAAAACAATACTTATATCTATTTTTTTTAACTATTTTAGAATAAACACGCCTCAGCATCCATTTTATTTAAAACAATGGAATATACTGCTAATTTTCTGTTGCTTTAAAAAATAATCTAAATATAATTGCCCTGAGTGTATTGCGAACTACAATGTTATTGAGGTTTTTTTTTAATAGTTCAAGCCTTAGTATTAGGTATAAATACAAATGTTTTGTTTTATTTCTAAACATCAGATAATTACAATGCTAATAATAGATTTAAAAGCTAAGGCGTTGAAATGAAGTAAGCTGCCATTGCAAAGTAATTATTTATAAAGAGTATAAATTACATTAATTTGCTATATTGTTTGTCGAAACGCCTAAATATATCTATATATTTACATACAATTGAATTAACTAAAACTTACAGCTTTATGGAAAATAAGCAACCCTCATTTTATGAGGAAGTCAGGGGTGATGGAATATCCCGTAAGGATTTTCTAAAGTTTTGTGCAACAATGGCTGCGTTTCTGGGATTAGAGTCCAGTGGAATTGGTCAGATTGTTAGAGCGCTTGAAACTAAACCCCGGCTTCCGGTTATTTGGTTTCATTTCCAGGAATGCACCTGCTGCAGCGAATCTTTTATCAGGGCTTCGCACCCAATTGTGGCAGATATTGTATTAGGTAAAATCTCACTCGATTACCAGGAGACCCTGATGGCAGCATCCGGTGTTCAGGTTGAAGAAGCTTACAAAGCAGTGATGGCTAAATATCCAGGCGAATATATCGTTATGGTTGAGGGCTCAATCCCGACAGAAAATGAAGCATATTGCTGCATAGGCGGCAGAAGTGCAAAACAGATTCTGGAGGAAGCAGTCGCCAATTGCAAAGCGGTTGTTGCATGGGGTAACTGCGCTTCAGCAGGATGTGTTCAGGCTGCAAGCCCGAATCCTACAGGAGCTCAACCGGTGCATAAAGTTATCAGTGGCAAGCCGATAATTAATGTACAAGGCTGCCCTCCTATTGCTGATGTAATGGCCGGTGTGGTAGTTCATTTGCTAACTTTCGACCGCATTCCCCAACTGGATAGCCTGGGCCGGCCAGAAGCGTTCTATTCACGCCGTGTGCATGATACATGTTATCGTCGTGCCAATTTCGATGCCGGGTTATTTGTTGAATCCTTCGATGATGAAGGTGCAAAACGCGGATATTGTCTTTATAAAATGGGATGTAAAGGTCCTGTTACCTATAATTCATGCGGAATTATTAAATGGAATGATGGGGTAAGTTATCCGATACAATCGGGTCATCCATGCATCGGATGCGCAGAAGCCGGATTTTGGGATAATGGTCCGTTCTACCAGCATCTGCCAAGTATTGCCGGATTTGGAATTGAAACCACTGCCGATAAACTCGGACTCGGGCTTGGTGTTGCTACTGCTGTTGGCGTTGCAGGGCATGCTATTTATACCAATATTCGAAAAAAACGGGAGATAACCAATACGCCTGAAACAGCTTCCGAAACAGAAACTACTAAAGCATTATAGTTATGGCTGAAAGAATCGTTATAGATCCCATCACCCGGATTGAAGGTCATTTACGGGTTGAAATTGAAGTTACCAACGGAGTAATAACCGATGCCTTTAGCGCCGGCACTATGGTTCGTGGTATCGAAACCATACTAAAAGGCCGCGATCCCCGCGATGCCTGGGCTTTTGTCGGACGCGTCTGCGGTGTTTGTACATCCATACATTCACTTACATCTGTAAGAACAGTTGAAAATGCACTGGGCATAACTGTACCCCCGAATGCTGAACTGATCCGAAACCTGATGCAGACAGCTCAATTTATCCAGGATCATGTGGTTCATTTTTATGTGCTTCATGCACTGGATTGGGTGGATGTAGTATCGGCGCTTAAAGCTGATCCTGCAGCGACTTCAACCATTGCTCAAAGCATTTCTGCATGGCCCAAAAGCTCTGTAGGTTATTTTACCGATATACAGAAACGATTTAAGAACTTCGTTGAAAGCGGTCAGTTAGGCATTTTTGCAAATGGCTACTGGGGACATTCGGCATACAAGCTGCCTCCTGAAGTAAATCTTTTAGCAGTAGCTCATTACCTCGAAGCGCTCGAATGGCAAAAAGAACTGGTTAAAGTTCACACCATATTCGGAGGAAAGAACCCACATCCAAATTACCTGGTAGGTGGTGTTCCCTGCTCCATAAACATTGAAGAAGCCAATGCCATAAATGCAGAAAGACTTGCTATGGTAGGTAAACTCTTCGAAGATGCGAAAACCTTTGTCGACCAGGTATATATCCCTGATCTGCTTGCCATCGCATCCTTCTATAAAAGTGACTGGGGAGCCATAGGAGGAGGATTGACAAACTACATGTCATTTGGCGATTTCCCGACAAACGGATACAACAATCCTGATAGTTTTAAAATGCCACGAGGCGTTATTTTAAATCGTGATCTGAGTAAAATCCATGAAATTAAAGCAGATGATCCGGAACAAATCCAGGAGTATGTAAACAATTCGTGGTACGATTATTCCAAAGGTGATAAAGTCGGGCTGCATCCATGGGAAGGAGAGACCAAGATAAATTATACCGGTCCAAAACCGCCTTACGATCACCTGGATGTAACGCAAAAATACAGTTGGGTAAAGACTCCGAGATGGAAAGGCTATCCAATGGAAGTAGGACCTTTATCACGCATGCTTGTCGGTTATGCTTCCGGTCGTCCTGAATATAAAGAAGTTATTGATAGTACACTCAAGACACTTGATGTGCCGGTTACAGCTTTATTTTCAACACTTGGCCGTACTGCTGCCCGGGGTCTTGAAACCAAGCTTACCTGTGATTGGGCACTCGGATTTTATCAGCAACTGCTTGACAATATTAAAAATGGCGATTCCCGAACCATGAATAATGATAAATGGGAACCTGATTCCTGGCCAAAAGAGGCTAAAGGCATCGGAATGGTTGAGGCTCCACGTGGGGCTCTATCACATTTTATTGTGATTAAAGACAAGAAAATTGATAATTATCAATTGGTTGTGCCAACCACCTGGAATGCATCACCACGCGATCCGGCAGGAAAACGGTCAGCTTATGAAGAATCACTGATTGGAACACCTGTAGCTGATCCTAAGGTGCCAATTGAAGTATTGCGGACCATCCACTCTTTCGACCCTTGCCTGGCCTGTGCTGTGCATGTGTATGATGAAAAAGGAACCAGTATTCACGAAGTTAAAACCTATTAAGCCATGAGAAGCCGATCCATCCCTCTGACTGAAGTGTTTGTTTGGGAAATGCCCGTTCGTGTCTACCACTGGATCAATGCACTTTGTGTTACAGCGCTTTGTGTTACCGGATTTTTAATTGGCAACCCGATTGCATTAATGAAAGGCACCGAAGCCTATGCCAATTATTGGTTCGGGACAGTTCGTTTCATTCATTTTGTAAGCGCATTTCTATTCTTCTTCAACTTTATCTTTCGTATTTATTGGGGATTTGTTGGAAATGAATTTTCGCGCTGGTACAATTTCATTCCGCTCAAACGCTGCCAGTGGAAAGAAATCCTGAATGTCATTAAAGTAGATGTCCTGCAGGTTTCTCACAAAGAGATAGATTCAATCGGGCACAATTCATTAGCCAGCTTTATCTATTTTATTACTTTCCTGATTTTCCTGCTGCAGGTTTTAACCGGGTTCGGAATGTATGCGGCCATGAGTACGGCATTCCTGCCCAAACTGTTTTCATGGATAGTTCCTTTTATGGGGGGTGATATGCATGTACGCCAATTACACCATATCCTGATGTGGGGCTTTATACTGTTTGCAATGGTGCATATTTACCTTGTTTTTTATCACGATTATATCGAACGTCGTGGCGTAACTTCATCGATGATCGGTGGCTGGAAATTCATCGAAAAAGATGTAATTGAACGTCATGATAAAAGAACGGAAGACTGCCCTAAAGATTAACGAGTTTTAAATGTGCTTTGTGCATGGTGCTTTGTGCTTTGTAAAATCATATAGTCTAAAACAATTATCATTTCGATTGTTTAACATGATTAGAACGCACTGAGCACTAAGCACTGTGCACATTTTTTTCAAATTCCCTTTAACATAAGAAATAACTATCTAAAATTTTGACTCAACTACAAAACAACATCCTTGTTCTCGGAATCGGAAATATATTATTGAATGACGAAGGTGTGGGAATTCATGTCGTGAATGCTCTTGAAAAAGAAGGTTACAAAAGTGCCGACCTGATGGACGGAGGCACTGGCGGATTTCACTTGCTAGCATTTATCCAATCCTATAAAACTGTAATAATAATTGACGCAGCCCTTGATCAGTTTCCAACCGGACATGTAAGGGTTTTGTATCCAAAATATGCCAAAGATTTTCCTACACAATTAAGCGCTCACGAAATAGGGCTTAAAGATTTATTGGATGCAGCTTTCTTATTGGGTAATATGCCACAGATCCACTTGGTTGCAGTTTCGATTAAAGATTTCCAGGACATGGGGATGAAACTGACACCGGAAGTTGAAGCAGCAATACCTGAAGCTGTAAAACAGGTAAAGGAGCTTGTTAAGTCACTTCAGAACTGATTAACGAATTACCAAAAATCTCAATCCATCCCATTGACAGGAAAAAGATTATGACTGCTTTCCCAGCCATTCATACCACAAATCCATTCCTTCACCGGTCCTGGCTGATAAAAGTATAAATTCCAGTTCCGGATTTATTGAACGTGCATATTCCATGGTTTTTTCCGTGTCGAAATCGACATAAGGCAGCAGATCCGATTTATTGATTATGCACAAATGAGAAGATTTGAACATATACGGATACTTCAGAGGTTTGTCATCTCCTTCGGTAACGCTTATCACCACAACGCGTTTAAATTCACCCAGATCAAACAAAGCCGGGCAAACCAGGTTGCCGACATTTTCGATAAACAGGATTGAATCGGGTTCAACATCCAGTTTTTTAAATGCTGATTCCACCATCCTGGCATCCAGGTGACAACCTGACCCGGTATTGATCTGAAT
>JBBSBT010000045.1:0-11678 GCA_038250985.1 Bacteroidales bacterium | reverse complement strand
TACAGGAGTAGCTTGCTCACTGCTAAAGCTGTCAACACCCGAAATGGTAAGTACGCACTATTTGTACGGATCACTATTCGAAAACCTGGTTATCAGTGAAATTATTAAATTACAGCATCATTCCGGAAAACGGCCTTCGGTGTATTACTGGCGCGAAAGTAATGGAGTGGAAATAGATTGTATCATTGAAAAAGGAGACGGTGAAATAATAGCCCTTGAGATAAAAGGTGGTCAGACATTTAACAAAGATTTTCTTAAAAATCTGAAGAATTTTCCTCAAAGCAGCAGTTCTGCAATAAGCAGTAAGATGCTTTTATATGCCGGTGATCAGTCAACCTCAACTTCTGATATCCGTATAACAAATTGGAAAGAATTCCCTTCTTTGATTGAACATTTGATTTAAAAAAGGGATCTGTTTTTTTACAAAATATACTTTGAATCTGCAAAGATGGTTACTTTTGGATGTTCGATAGCCGGAGGCTTTGAACGACTCGACGAAGCGAACTCGTGCCTTTACCACAAACATTTCCAAAAAAAATCCTGACAACTTTGTTTCATTTCCATAATGCACTATATTTGCTACATAATAGAAACAAAATATCGTGAACTTTATTCAATTTAAAAGTAAGCTTTTCGAACTGGCCTGTTTCAATATTGATCAGGTATATGCATGGATGCCAGGATTCGACCGGAACAACCTCTCCAGATGGACAAAGAAAGGGTTGCTGATCCGGTTAAGGCAGGGCTACTTTACTTTTCCTGAATATACGGGAAAAGCAGACTTTGCCTTATATTTTGCCAACCGGATATATAATCCTTCATACATAAGTCTGCACACTGCATTGGCTTTCTACGGTATCATACCCGAAGCAGTAGTTCAGATAACCAGTGTCAGTCCTTTAAAGACCGCTTCCTTTACAAATGCAATTGCCGAATACTCGTATAATACCATAAAAAAGGAGCTTATGTTCGGGTATGGCTTAAAGGTAATAGATGGAGGCCGGACGATGAAGATGGCCAATGCGGAAAAAGCAATTCTGGACCTGCTTTATCTCTATCCCGGATATAGTTCGGCAAAAGAAATTGAAGCTTTGCGATTCGACGAGGATTATCTTCACGATGATTTAAAAAAGGATTTGCTGATAGAGTATTCTGTTCAATTTAAAAATAAAGCACTCGAAAAGCGCGTTCAACAACTTTTTATCACGTATGGGCTATGATAGAACTAAACGTAATTAAAAACTTTTACCCTTTACCCATACGCGATAATGCACTTTTCAGTAAACATATCCTGAAAGAATATATTCAATTATTGATTCTCGATTATCTTGCGTCGACGCCCTATATTCGGAAAATTATTTTTATAGGAGGAACAAGTATACGTTTGATAAAAGGGATTGACCGCTTCTCTGAAGATCTGGATTTTGATTGCAAGTCGCTTTCAAAAGAAGAGTTTATGGAAATGACCGACGGTATTTTGCAATTTCTCCTTCACAATGGCTTGCGTGCAGAGGTTAAAGACAGAGATAATTCAAAGCTGAAAGCTTTTCGCCGGAATATACATTTCCCTGAACTTCTGTTTGATATGGGTCTTAGCGGTCACCGCGATGAAAGATTTCTGATTAAAGTGGAGAGCCAGAATCAGTTGATAGTCTTTAAACCTGAGATGATCAATATAAAAGGCTGTGGTTTCTTTTTTCCTATGCCTGTACCTTCCGCCGCTGTGCTCTGTGCGATGAAGGTTTCGGCCATGCTCGACAGGCAAAAAGGCCGCGACTTTTACGATGCAATGTTTCTACTATCGCAAACCATGCCCGACTTTAGGTTCCTTCAGGCAAAAAGCGGTATTTCTTCTATTGATGAATTAAAGCAGGCAGCAGCTAAAATCTTTGAAACCGTTGATCTGAGAAGCAAAATGAAAGATTTTGAGCACTTGCTTTTCAACAGAAATAACAGCGAAAAGATACTTCGTTCCCCTGAGTTTTTCAGCACACTCTGAGTAACAATCCTCAATCTCTGAAACCACAATCAACGGCACCACGCCAAACCGGGAACGACCTTACGGGCACAGTCATTGCGAGGCGTTGCCGCAACAAAAACGAAGGTGAGTACAAACACCAATCGGCAAAGCCGCAGCAATCGAGTCCTCACAAGGCAAATCCACAACGAAGCCACCTCGTGCCTTTACTACAATCATTCTAAGAAAGATTCGCCCAACTCCAAAAGATTGCTTCGGTTAAGTTTGCCTGTACAACTTAACCTTACCCGTGCAACCTCGCAATGACCTTACTGACAGGCATGTTCCTGCTTGCGAGCCGCTTCGAAAGAAACCTTTACCAGCGAGCGTCAATGGAGGCAACGAGGCAAACCGAAAACCCCAATCGAAGGCACGTCATCGCGAGGGCGAGGGCACGACTGCACGAGGGCACGACTTCACGAACACACGATTGCACGAACTCACGATGGCACGAAGGGCAACAATTAACAAATTACTGCATTAACACTCATTAACACATTTTCATTATCTTTGTAATAGTTAATATTTTAAACGTTAAAATCAAATTTAGTTATAATGGCTAATATTTTATCTGATACTGTTTTTACTTTAGATGCATTCAATCCAAGGGAACTAGCTAAGGGAATAGCTGTAAGGATGCGCGAAAGGCGTTTGGAGCAAAATTATTCGCAATACATTCTGGCCAAAAAGTCGGGAGTTAGCCTCGGCACATTGAAACGTTTTGAAAACAGCTTTGAAATCTCATTGAAATACCTTTTAATGTTGGCCGTTGCCCTGGAAGCCACCGAGGAATTCATGAATTTATTCACCAAACAGCAATTCAGAAGCATTGATGAGGTGATAAAAGTGCAGGAAATAAAAAAAAGGCAAAGGGGGAAAAGCGGTGTTTAAATCCACACAAATAGTAGAGGTCTGGTATGATCAATTTCAAATAGGCCGCCTGGTACTGGCACCCAATGGCATTGCTGTATTTGAATACAAAAGCGAATGGATTGAAAATGGTTTTTCGATATCACCTTTTTATTTGCCCTTACGTTCGGGAGCATTCAATGCACGAGCCATTCCATTCGATGGATTATTTGGCGTTTTCTCTGACAGCCTGCCCGATGGATGGGGCAATCTGCTTATTGACCGCTGGTTAAGGAGTAAAGATATCAATCCTTCGTCGCTTACAGTACTTGATCGGTTGTGCCTGGTAGGATCCAAAGGCATGGGAGCCTTAACATATCGTCCCGATAAAATGTCGGAAAAGAGCAAAACTGAATATCCGCTCGATTTCTATGCTTTGGAAACAGAGAAAATTATAAAAGATGATTTCTCCGGCGCACTCGACATCCTAGTCCAAAATGCAGGTTCTTCAGGCGGCGCAAGGCCATAAGTTCTGGTGGAAATTGACAACAAGAATTGGTTGATAAAATTCAAAGCATCCGCAGATCCTTCCAACATTGGAGAAATTGAATATCAATATTCATTATTGGCAGGCAGATGCGGCATCGAAATGCCTGAAACAAGATTATTCGAAGGCAAATATTTTGGTTCGCAACGGTTTGATCAGAAAAATAACAAAAGAGTACATGTTCATTCGGCCGCAGGATTGCTTTATGCCAATTATCGCCTTCCCTCACTCGATTATCTTGAATTGATGAAAGCCACTTTGGCGCTTACCCGCGATATGGACGAAGTAGCTAAAATGTACCGCCTGATGGTGTTCAACGTCATTATTGGCAATAAGGACGATCACGCGAAGAATTTTTCGTTCCAGTACCTGGATGGTGCATGGAAA
This sequence comes from Bacteroidales bacterium, assembly GCA_038250985.1. GTDB lineage: Bacteria > Bacteroidota > Bacteroidia > Bacteroidales > UBA4417 > UBA4417. The sequence goes on along the minus strand of JBBSBT010000045.1, from coordinate 7,878 downwards.
GTTTCACCCGGATATGATCTACTGCCATCAGAAGGATTTAATGGTCATCATTCCACCACCATAAACGGAAACGGCAAACCTACCCTGGCGGATTGTCTGGAAGTAGCAAAAAAAACATCGTTCCCCGTGAAGCAAGCAAAGCATATTGTTGAAGAATTGATTGAAGAAATAAAATTATGAAGGCACGACTGCACGACATCACAGGCAACACGCTAAACTCAAAACCTCAATCGAAGGCACAGCCTGTAACGCTTTGCGGGATCATTGCGATCCGCCTCGGGCGGAGAAGCCACCTCGCGCCTTTACTACAAACCATTTAATTGTTTTAATCATAGTTAAAACATTTTGTATATTTGTAAATTGTTTTAATCGTAATTTTAGCTGTGGATAAACTACAAATACCGGGAAACATAATAAACCGGGAACAGTACATTGAGCGAATACTGCCGTTTATGAGGAAACGCCTGATAAAAGCGTTTACAGGGCAGCGTCGTGTCGGCAAGAGTTATATACTGTTTCAACTGATACAATTGATAAGGCAAAAGGAACCCGGTGCTAACATTATTTATATAAATAAGGAGGATCTCGTTTTTGATACCATACGTACAGCAGGCGATTTAAGCGAATATGTCTTATCCTGCCTGTCAGAAAAAGGCATGAATTATATTTTTATTGATGAAATTCAGGAAATAAGTGAATTTGAGAAAGCCCTCCGATCATTTTTGCTGAATGATACTATTGATATTTATTGTACCGGCAGTAATGCCGGGCTCTTGTCGGGCGAACTGGCTACATTACTAAGCGGGCGATTTGTCGAAATTACTGTTCAAAGTCTTTCTTATCCTGAATTTCTGCTTTTTCACAAATTGGAAGAATCAAAAGATGCGCTGGATAAGTATTTCAAATTTGGGGGATTACCTTATTTGATACATCTGCCGCTCAAAGATGAAGTTGTTTTTGAATACCTGAAAAACATTTATTCAACTATTGTATTTCGCGATGTAATTGACAGGTATGGGATACGAAATATACGTTTCCTTGAAAAACTGGTACTTTTCTTAGCCGATAATATAGGCAGTCTGTTTTCAGCTAAGAGGATAAGTGATTTCTTGAAATCGCAGCAAACTAATATTGCATCCAATCAGATACAGGTATATATTAATCATTTGGCGAATGCTTTTTTGATACACCGGGTCGAAAGATATGATATTGTGGGTAAACGGATTTTCGAAGTTGGTGAGAAATATTATTTTGAGAACCTCGGAATCCGAAATGCTATCAGGGGTTATAATCCCGGAGATATAGGCAAAATACTGGAAAATGTAGTTTATAATCAACTTGTTTACAAGGGCTGGAAAGTAACAACCGGGGGTTTATATTCCGAGGAAATAGATTTTGTATGTGAAAAAAGTGGTGAGAAAATGTATATCCAGGTGGCTTTGCGTTTAAATGATGAAAAAACTATTAAACGGGAATTCGGGAATTTACTTAAGATAGGCGATAATTATGCAAAAAAAGTAATTACGATGGATACATTTACGGGAAACACCTATGAAGGAATTGAGCATGTTCAGATACGGGACTTTCTGCTGCAATAAAGCAACTTTATGAGGGCACGACGGCACGACCTTAAAACAACAAAACCACAAACAACGGCACCACGCCAAACCGGGACCGTCTTTGAAGGTGAGTCATCGCGAACCGAGCCGCAACGAAAAGGAATAGCAGCACAATCCTGATCATCTGTGCCGCAGCAAAGTGGTGCCATTACCACCATCCTCCCTCTCTTTCCATCAAAGCAAAAAGTCCGCTTTCCTTCTCCAAAAAAGCAAGAATTCCGCTTCCCTTCTCCAAGAAAGTAAGAATTCCGCTTCCCTTCTCCAAAAAAGCAAGAATTCCGCTTCCCTTCTCCTTCGGAGAAGGTGCCCGCAGGGCGGATGAGGTTAGAAGGTGCCCGCAGGGCGGATGAGGTTAGAAGGTGCCCATAGGGCGGATGAGGTAATGAGAGCCTGTCCCGCTTTTTCGCGCGAGTGCAGTGGGTGAGTTTTTGACTTCTTTAGCCAATGCCGCCTCTGTCTTCCTCGTTATCTTTTGTGCCTCGCAACTACTTCCACCCGGCTACTCTGTTATTATAATAATTCCATGCCCCGCCTGAAAAAAAACAATAAATTTGCATTCGGGTACACACGCACAACAACTGTGCATTCATTGGAGATATTCACAGATCTATTTATAAACTAAAAGCATGCAAACACAATTTGATCTCGATTTATTTATAAAGCAATATGTAACACGCCGCAACGAGAGCCTGCTGCAGGCGGATTTCGAAAAGTTCAAAACCGAAATGTATGGCCGCATTACCGGCAAATCGGTGCTGGTGATCGGCGGTGCCGGCACCATCGGCTCTCATTATATAAAGGCTATCCTGAAATTCAAACTACGCAAGCTTGTAGTGGTTGATATTAATGAAAACGGCCTTACCGAGCTGGTGCGCGACGTGCGCAGCTCAACCGGCTATCACATTCCTGACGAGTTTATCACCTACCCGGTAAATTTTGGCGATAGGGTTTTCGAAAAGTTATTCCATCAGCATGGCCCTTTCGAGATTGTTGCCAACTTTGCTGCCCATAAGCATGTGCGTAGCGAAAAGGATATTTTTTCCATCGAGGCTATGATTGAGAATAATGTTTTGCGTGCCCGCAAACTGCTGGATCTGTTGCTGCAATCGCCTCCGGAGCATTTCTTCTGCGTATCCACCGACAAGGCTGCCAACCCGGTCAATATTATGGGAGCCAGCAAAAAGCTGATGGAAGAACTTATTATGGCATACAGCGACAGGCTGCCCATTAAAACGGCCCGCTTTGCCAACGTAGCTTTTTCCAATGGCAGCCTGCCCCTGGGTTTCCTGGAGCGCATGCAGAAAAAACAACCCTGGTCGTGTCCGCGTGGAATACGCCGTTTTTTTGTTTCGCCAACTGAATCTGGTGAACTCTGCCTTATGGCCTCTGTGATGGGCGAATCGGGCGATATATTTTTCCCGAAGCTGGACGAAGAAAAGGATATGATCCCTTTTGATCAGATGGCCTTTGATTTATTGGAAACATTGGGTTTAACGCCCGATATCTGCCAGTCGGAAGAAGAAGCCCGTCAAAAAGCGTTGCTGTTGAATGATGCCTCAACCTCTTACCCTGTTTATTTCTTCGGTTCCGACACATCGGGCGAAAAAGCCTTTGAGGAATTCTTTACCGATAATGAGAAACTGGATATGGATCGCTTCATAAACCTGGGAGTGGTAAAAAACTCAAAGAAAAGGCCTGTTAGCGAAATAGACGAGATTTTCGACAGGCTTCACCGTCTTTTCGCTGGAAGTGCAGTAACCAAGGCGGATATTGTAGGCATTCTTCACGAGTACTTACCCAATTTTGCCCATATTGAAACCGGCAAAGGGCTGGATTCGAAAATGTGATTACTGACATTTTTATCCCTTTGGTGTCGCCAACTCAAACCGGCACCGTCCCCAAAGGCAACAGATCAAACCGGGATAGTACTCGAAGGCATAGCCTGTCCCGCTTTTGCGGGATCATTGCGAGGAGAGCCGCAACGAGCGGGAATAGCAGCACAATCCATTCTCGGCTGCGCCGGAGCCTTGCCTGCAGTTTACCTGCACATAGCAGGCAGGCAAGCAGGAATCTCATCCCGCTGACACAATCCCACCCCCTCTCTTTCCTTTAAAGAGAGGGGGCAGGAGGTGAGTTTTTTAATTCGAAGGCACCACACCAACCACAAATCAACAATCGAAGGCACGTCATTGCGATCCGCCGGAGGCGGAGAAGCAACATCGTGCCGTTACCACCATCCCTGCTTGCAGTTTACCTACGCTTAGCATGCAGGGAAGGCAACAAGTCAAAACTTTTTCAATCTTGCCTATTAGCAATAAACATGCTTGCATATTACCAATAAACAACCTAATTTATGTAAATAAATTAAAAGAACGTGATAATACAGTCAGATCTTTTAGCCGTTATCGTTGCGCAAAAAGAGCGTTTGTTATCCATTAAGAACGACCTGGAGTGAATTTTATTAAGGAAATTACCGGCAGATTTGCGAAATCATGCGTTAATTATTTCCGGCATCCGGCGTTGCGGCAAGAGTACCCTTCTGGGGCAACTCATCAAAGAGCGTAATGAAGATGCTTTTTTTATAAATTTTGATACCCCAAAGCTATATAATTTTGAAATGGCTGATTTCGGGATACTTGACCTGATCATTTCTGAAACCAGTTGTAGAAGCCTTTTTTTTGATGAGATACAGGTAATTACAGGCTGGGAATTGTATGTGCGTCAGAAATTAGATGAGGGTTTTAAGGTGGTGGTTACCGGCTCAAATGCTTCGTTGCTAAGCCGTGAATTGGGAACTAAGCTCACGGGACGACATATAACGAAAGAATTATATCCTTTCACCTTTGTGGAATATTTCACCTACCTTCAAAAAAGTGCCAATGCTGAGTCACTGCAAAATTATCTTGATACAGGAGGCTTTCCCGAGTTTGTAAAGTATAACAATCCGGATATACTAACCACTTTATTCGAAGATATACTTTACCGCGATATTGCAGTGCGGCACGGCATCCGTGATGTTGAATCACTCAAACGACTGCTTCTTTTTCTGGTAGCCAATGTAGGTAACCTGGTAACTGCTACAAAATTAACAAAGGCCCTGGGTATTAAAAGCTCAGCAACTGTTTTAAGCTATTTTTCTTTTTTTGAGCAAACCTATTTACTGGGTTTAATGCCCCGGTTCTCTTATTCCTACCGGGCACAACTAGTGAACCCACGCAAGATATATATAATCGATAACGGCTTAATCAATGCAGTTTCACCTTCCTATTTAAAAAATTCGGGTAATAAATTGGAAAATGTGATTTATTGGGCTTTACGGCAAATGAATAAGCAATTGTATTACTATAATGAAACGGGCTTTGAATGTGACTTTGTGGTTGGTCAGAATAATGTTATAGAAGACCTCATACAGGTATGTTTTGATTTAAATCCTGAAAATACACCCAGGGAAGTAAGAGGTTTACTTGACGCAATGAATTATTTCAAAAAAGTGAGTGGCACAATCATTACTTTGAATCAACAGAATGAAATCCGTCAGGAAGGAAAGCAAATTCATGTAGTGACGGCCTGGCAATTTCTGGCAAACTTATAAATCCTTCGTTAACTTCGTTAACCATGCCACCTCTTACAGGTATAATGATACAGAACTTGTTATTTACAAGGTGTTTGATCTTAAAGTTGATACTGTAACCCATAAGTAGCCAATCAAAGCCAGTTCCCGTCAAAGGAAACTGGATTTGTTAAACGGACTCAATCCGGAATGGAAATACTTTTATAGTTCCTTTAAAGGCAACACCTCAAACCGAAATCTACCTTTCAGGCAACAAGCCTGTCACTCTTTTACCTGCGAGCCGCTTCCTTGCCTGCCTGCTACGCAGGTAAACATCGGTCAGGGAAGGCAAACTTCAGGCAGCGAGTGTAATCGGACGCGCGACGGTACGAGAATTCAATACTCCACACTCCCAACTGACAACTCCTTACTCCATTTTTCACTTTTCACTTTTCACTTTTCACTATTCATTATTCATTATTCATTATTCATTATTCACTATTCACTATTCACTATTCACTATTCATTATTCATTATTCATTATTCATTAACTTTGCCCATGATCCGATTTATTTTCTCCATCAAGCCCTGGCTGCGCATTACGATCGGGTTATTATACCTTATACTGATCGTATTGTTATCCCTGCTGCCCTCATCCGATTTTCCGGATGTTCCGTATTTTACCGGCGAAGACAAATCCATACATTTCTGCATGTACCTGGGGCTTGGCGCCCTGACCTGCTGGAGCCTGGATATGCGTGGGAAGCGCATGCCACCATTGTATTATTTATTGGCAGGCGTATTTATGTGGGGAGTATTAATGGAGATATTGCAACGCCTGATGGCTAACGGCCGCTCGATGGAATTCCTGGATATGATGGCCAACCTGGCAGGAGCTATAGCAGGTTTGGTACTTTACAAAGTTCTGGATCGGAAACGGGCAGCTATCACTGTATAGCGCCGGCTCCTTTCAATTTGCATAACACGACGTTATGTTGAGAAGATGCTACATTTATATGTTAACTAACATTACCCAAAAGGTGTTTTACACAGATGTTGCCCGCAACCTGCCAAAACGCATGGAGCAACTGTAGCTATCCAAAAATTGTTAAAATGAACATTCGCCTGCAAAATTCGTTTAAGACATTCGAATAACATGTAAATTTGCATATGATTTCTTTTATATTTTCTTTTAAACTTTGGCTGCGAAAAGCCATAGCGGCTTTTTACCTGGCAGTAGTTGCGTTACTTTCACTGATGCCGGCTTACGATTTGCCTCATTTTACAGTATTTCCTCAAATAGATAAAGTGGTACATTTTTCCATGTATTTCGGAATGGCTTTCCTTGCCTGCTGGAGTTTCGAAATAAGCCGCGATCGCATGAAGCCCTTATACCTGATGCTCGCAGGCGTGTTTATGTACGGTGTGCTGATGGAGATTTTGCAACGCACTATGCACAATGGGCGTAACTTCGATTTTAAGGATATGCTTGCAAACCTCACGGGAGCTATTGTCGGGATATTGGTGTACAGATATTTTGACAGAATGCGGATGGCAGGGAACGGGGAGTAGGGAGTTGGCTGTGGGGAGTAGGGAGTGGTGAGTGGTGAGTGGTGAGCAGGTAGTAGGGAGTTGGGAGTTGGGAGACGGAATTAGTGAGTAGAGGGATCATAAAGGATTTGACAGCAAGCAAGAATAGGGAGTGCTCACTGAATAATATTTTATACTTTTAATTATTCAAATATCAGACTATGGGATCTTTAAGCGGATATAGGGATTTGATTGTATATCAGAAGTCTTACCGGCTCGCGATGGAAATTTTTGAAATAACAAAATCCTTCCCAAAAGAAGAAAAGTATTCATTAACGGACCAGATAAGACGGTCATCCAGGTCGGTTCCTGTAAATATTGCTTAAAGCTGGGCTAAACGAATTTATATTAAAGTATTTGTTAACAAACTCACTGATGCGTTAGGTGAAGAGAATGAAACCGAAGTATAGCTTGACTTTTCACAAGATTGTGAATACATTTCCCCCGAAAAACATGCTTATTTCATCCAGGAATATGACGAAGTTCGCCGCATGTTAATCTCAATGATCAATATTCCAGAAAAATTCTGTAAATAGTATATTCGCACACCCTTCTTCATACTGATTTTCGCCTTGTCTCCCCTCCCCCTTTATCCCCCTCCTACATAGCAAATCACATCTTTCATGCTTCGAATGATTTTTTTAATCAGACACTGAATCTTGCTTTGAATTTTAATATTACTCTAATTCATTCACATTTTACTTAATCTCTTTGAACTTAAACTATCGATTTGCAATCAAAAAATTCAAAATTATTTCAAAAGCAATTCATCAATAAAACTCAAATCGTAAGGAGTATAAATCCTGATCCGATTGAGCAGATGATGTACTCCTTGTCCTATTCGTTTTTCTCACAACCGATTTTATAAGAATCGATCTTAAACCCGAACATGCAGATCTATTTGACCAGTACCGTTTTTACTTTTGTATTTCAACTTCCAGATGCCAGGACTTGATTTAAAAATTTCATTCGACTCAAAGTACTCTCCGGATTCTATATGTTTTGTAAAAACCCGCTTGCCATCGGGATCGGTTAGTGTAACTTCAACTTCACCTTCCTGCACAGAAATATATCCTTCCAAATAAATAAAATCAACTCTGCTGTTTACTGCCATAAGGG
>JBBSBT010000044.1:0-11984 GCA_038250985.1 Bacteroidales bacterium | reverse complement strand
TTAAGGAACTATATCAATTGTATTGAATAAACAAATAAGATTAGCGTTCTTCCTTATTTTCCGCGTTAATCCGCGTTCCAAAAAGTCCGCGCTCCAACAAAATAAATATCAACACATGTGTACAAAAACGATATTATTTCACTATATTTGGTTTGTTAATAGACCGAAAGTCATATTTTTATTGATAATTAGTAGTATTCGCAACGAATATTAAATAAAAACTGCTGATGAAATTTCCTGAAAATCAGCGATAAGTTTTTAATGGATTACGAGTCCGGTTTCGTGAGAGAGGCTGCTTCCGGGCTTAATTTCTTTATTACCCTATATTGACAAACTGAAATCTTTGTCAGGTAGAATATGATAGCAGTCATCCATACAGATCCTTAAGGAAAAGGATTTGTATGGTTTTATCTTGTATTTAACCGTTATGTCCAATAACCAAAACTATATAGATATGAAAGCTTTTTACTCTCAACTATTCCTGTTGTTAATTTTTAATTTTGTTAAAGCACAAAATCTGGCATTGCCTTTTTTCGACGACTTTGAAGAACCCATAAGTAACGACGCCACTTTCACAAATTGGACAACTGAAAACCTTGAAGGCTGGAATTTCTGGCATATCATAGATGTTGGTGACCAGTTTATGCGATTTGGAAATACAGACATCGATCAAAACGACTGGCTCATAACAAAAGCAATAAATTGTGCCGGAGCCGAAAACCTAAAAGTTAATTTCTCTCATTTTTTTCATGCAAACAGAATTCCTCCGCGCTTATATTATACCAACCAATACAACGGAGATGCAAGTCAATCGGTTTGGACTGAGCTCAGTTATACGTTTGGTGCAAATGTAGATCAATGGTATCCCAGTGAAGATTTTATTATTAACAACCCTGGAAATGTAATTTATTTTGCATTTCATTACCAGGCATTGGCAAACGAAGGCGCCTATTTTTTACTCGACAATTTCAGTGTTAAAAGGTATACTCCAAACGCAGAGACTGTATTAGTAGGAAGCTCAACTCATTTCGAATATTATACAAATCTTTCGGGTCAGGAGGGATATTATCTTGGCATTAAAGACGAATTGGAAAAGAGGTATCTGAAATATATTTCAATTTGGGATCGGCCAAAAGGAGTTCCCATTTTCCCGTCCGGGGAAAAAATAAAAATCAAATACATATCCCGGGATGAAATTTTAAGTATGGCGAATATCCGCGATTGGGAGTGCGGATTTGCAAATTACACAACCGGCGAGATATTTATTTCTCCGTTGCAATCAGAAAATCAGATTAATTATTATAAAGATTTAAAGTCACTGACAGTGAATGAATTTGCGCAATTGGCACTTTTACGATACAGGCTTGGACAAATTGAAGAATGGTACCTGCACGGATTCGGCCTTTATGAAATGGGATATCTCCCTGATCGGCAACAATTGCTGGATAAACTTTCTCAAATGGGAACCACTGAACCTGCCTTATCTTTACTATTCGATATTGATGATTTACCGGAACCGGGCAACAAAGACTTAATGGCAAGTTTTTTTCAATCGAAATTCCTCATACAGAGTTATTTTTTCGGATTTTGGAGCGATGATTTGTATAAGTGGTGGCAACTTTTAAAACATTATTATATAAAAGATACTGATCGGATTCAACTCATCTATTCATCAGATCATTTTGATTATTACGCAGCCGGGAAGGAACTGCCATATCTTGAGCCTATGGCAACAAATATGGAGCAACAATTAGCTTTACAGGAAAGTCGTTTTGGCCTGCTGATGAAGCATCGGGTAAACATTTGTATCTATGACAATGAAGTAGGGAAGGAAATAAATAATCGAACAGACTTTCAGGGATTGGCTTCCGGAGCAGATAAAATTAATTCGATGCCTTTGCACGATACAAATCATTATGGCTTGATAAATCATGAATTTATGCATTCGTGGGTTAATATGATGAGTCCAATCCAGTTTATTAGTTCAACCCAAATGATACCCGGACAATTTCTGAATGAAGGCTTAGCGGAAAGTACCGGTCGATTTATGCTTGATGAAGAAATGCCTTCACACCGCTATAAAATTCAGGATTTATATTATTTCTATCAAAGAAAATATAACCGTGAGCCAACATGGATGGAAATAGTTGATAATGCAGAGGTAAACGAAGCAGATGGGTTTTGGGTCGATGCGTATGCGCTGGGTGAAATGTACTGGCGTTACATGAACGATAAATATCCTGATAATTTTTGGTCCAAAGTAAGGCAATTTATACAAGGTGGACGTGACTGGACTGTTTTTGGAGGTAAAACAGCAGATGTTGAAGGGGCTGAATTCATGCAGTTTATGAAAGAGCTTGCTTTCGTCGGGCCACCTTTGGAATCCTATTCAATTCCCTTTACCGAAAATTTTAGAAATGAGTTTACGGGCTGGACAACTATACGATTTGGTGCAAATGATCACTGGCAGATTTCAGATAATACAGGCTACGATGATTCCTTTTGTGCATTTGCAGTTGACCCGTATTGGCTGGAAGAAAAAGACGTCGATTCCTGGTTGGTTTCCCCGCCGTTGAACACTACAAATTTATCTGAACTTGAAATAAGTTTCATGTATAAACAATTTGGAAATGGGATTAAACCAGAAATATTTTATACAGGAGACTTCTCTGGTCCAACACATACTACAAACTGGATTCAAATAGAAAATATCCAATGGAATGCACCTGAAGGCAATTGGTTAAAAATGAAATTTCCAATAACTAGTCCAACTGGAAAAATATTTATCGCTTTTAGATTTCAATCAATCGAGGGTAATTACGCCTCCTATTGTATAGACAATTTTACAGTAAAGACAGCTTCCTCTTTTGAAAGACCAACAATTATCTCCAGTAATCCTACGTCCATTACTCAGACTTTTGCAATGCTAAATGGAGAAGTTACTTCCGACGGTGGAGCTGCAATTACTCAACGTGGTTTTTACTGGAGTTCAACCAACACATCTCCAAATACAGGCGATCATGTAGAAATTGTTTCAGGAACAACAGGAAGTTTCAGCAAGGTTCTTGAGAATCTGACACCGGGAACGATCTATTATTTCCGTGCTTTTGCCACAAATAGTGAGGGAACAGCAATTGGTGAAGTGAAACAATTTACCACTTTGGCTGCTTTGGATACAATAACTCTTCCATTTTCCGACGATTTTGAAGAAACTATTGGCGCCACCGGAATTTTCAACAATTGGACCATCGAAAGTCTGGAAGGATGGCAATACTGGCATATCATTCCAGGCCAATATATGCGATTCGAAAATAACGATCTTGATCAGAACGACTGGCTCATAACAAAACCAATAAATTGCGCAGGAGCCGAAAACCTAAAAGTAAATTTCTCCTATTTATATAGTGCCAACAAGGTTCCTCCCCACTTTTATTATACAAATCAATACAACGGGATTGCAAGCCAATCGACCTGGACTGAACTCAGTTTTTCGTTTGGTGCGAATGAAAATCAATGGTATTCGAGCGATGACATAATTGTTGAAAATCCCGGGGATGCAATTTATTTTGCTTTTCAATATCAGGTAAAAGCAAATGCAGGTGCCAATTTTTTACTCGATAATTTTGAAGTTAATGGAATATTTACAGGCTTAGAAAACATTGAATCCGCCAATGCCACATTCCGGGTTTACCCAAATCCTGTAACAGCCAACTCTTTAGTTTCATTTCAAACCAAAACCAACGAAAAAGTTAATTTATCTCTTTACGATCATCAGGGCCGTAAAATCTGCACGCTTCTCAACAAAAAACTTAACGCCGGCACATACACAATTCAACTTGGAAATCAACTAAAAGCCAGCGGAGTTTATACTTGCAAACTGACAACCTCGGAGGGTATTTCAACATTAAAACTGGTTGTAAATTCAAACTAACCTAAAAACCAAACTACTATGAAAATCTTTCTAGCTCTGTTATTTTCAATTGGTATTTTAAGTTCTTTAACCGCACAAAATCTGGCATTGCCTTTTTTCGACGACTTTGAAGAAACCATAGTTAATGATGCCATTTTTACAAAATGGACTTCTGAAAATGTGGCAGGCTGGAATTACTGGCATATCATTCCATGGAATGGCAATCCGGGACAATGCATGCGTTTCCAAAATTGCGATACTGATCAAAATGACTGGCTCATTACGAAAGCAATAAATTGTGCCGGAGCCGAAAATCTAAAAGTTAATTTCTCTCATCTATTTCATACCAAAAAGGTTCCACCACGCTTATATTATACCAACCAATACAACGGAGATGCAAGTCAATCGGTTTGGACTGAGCTAAGTTATACGTTTGGCGCAAATGCTGATCAATGGTATCCCAGTGAAGATTTTATTATTAACAACCCTGGAAATGTAATTTATTTTGCATTTCATTACCAGGCAGCAGCAAATGAAGGCGCCTATTTTTTACTCGATAATTTCAGCGTAATTAATTATACTCCGGTTGTTTACGAAAAAGTGGGCGATACCGAGCATTTCGAGTTTTACACCAGTATTGCGGGCGAATCGGGTTATTGGTTGGAAATGAAAGATAAATTGGAAGCCAATTACGAGAAATACTGGGAAGCTATTATGGCGCCTGGCTGGTCGCCATATTTAGAAGCCGGCGTAAAAATAAAAATCTACTATACCGAAAAAGAAAATGTACCAATGGTTACGGAAGATACTCCGGATATAAAGTCTGGCTTTTTCGATAGAACAAACTCCATTTATCTCACCCCTTTAAATAACGGTGAGAAAACAAGTTACTATACTAATTTAGAAGGACTTGCCGTTCATTCATTTGCTGGATTTATAAAACAGAAACAATTTATACGTGATAAATTTCCTGTGGAAACTGTACCGGCATATTTTTATGAAGCATTTGGATTGTTCGAGCAAGGTTACCGAACGAGGCACGATTCAATTCTCGGCAATAAAGCTAATCATCCCGAAAAATATACGGTTCAGGAACTTAATTCCATGGATGTATTCAAAAATACCTCCGATAGGGATATTATTATTTCGTACCTCGAATTAGATTTGATTGGAGGTGGCTACTGGAATTGGCCACCAGATGAAGGGAGAGAGGTAATATGGAATAACTATTTAACCTATTTTCATGATACTACAGAAGTTGTACAAATAAAAAAATACGGGGTAAGCGAGTACTTTGACATTTATTGCTCTTCACGAGATACAATGTTTATGGACAGTTTGAAAGTTTGGCTGGAAAGAACCCGTCAGTTTTGGGTTGACTCTTTTCAGGTTCAAATTAACAATCGTTTCGGTCTAATTATTTTATTCGATGAAAAAACAGGAATGGACATGACAGGGTTTGATCGTTTTAATGGAGGGGCCGGAGGGCTAGTTATTTCGCCACATTATTGGGGAATTGAAAGTTATCCTTGGTTGTTGGCCCATGAATTTTCACATACTTTTAGTATTCGATTTGGTGGCTGGACACCTAATGGATTTTACCAGGAAGGACTGGCAAATTTTGTTGGATACAAATTATATGGACGCGACTGGATGGAGTCTAAATGGCAAATTGGTGATGTTTTTAATTATTACGAGCAGAATTTCGATCGCGAACCCACCATGGATGAATTTGCTTTTGACCCACACAGGGTAATTGATCCGTATTTCTTTGGTCTTCAGTTTTTTCGCTATATGGAAACCTTTTGTTCACATACGCAAATCAGGAATTTTTTTAATGGTGCTTTGGATTTTTGGGCATTGGGAAAATCAAAAGATGAAGTTGAAAGTGGTTATATAGATTATTTGAAAAGTCTTATTGAAATTCAAACAAAGCTGCCCGAAGTAGTAACCTCTGCTGCAACAATTATTTCTGAAAATTCTGCATCATTAAGAGGAGACGTACTTTCTGATGGCGATGCAATAATAACCCAACGTGGATTCTATTGGAGCCAAACAAATACAACACCTGGCACGTCAGATCATACTGAACTTGTTTCTGGCACAACAGGAAGCTTCAGCAAAATCATTGAAAATCTATCTCCGGAATCTACCTATTATTACCGCGCTTTTGCGACTAATAGCGAAGGGACATCGCTTGGTAGTGTGAAAGAATTTACAACCAACGAATCCACTACCAACTATGCAGAATTACCGTTTTTTGATGATTTCAGTAAGGACTATGCTAATTGGACAACCTATTCGGTGACAGGCAATGACCAATGGCACATTAGTGGCGACGATGGGATTGATTTCGGTAAATGTGCACGGTTTTATGTCACGTCTAATCCGCCTCAAGCTAATGATGATTGGCTGGTATCACAAGTTTTTAATACCAAAGAAATTTCAAACCTGACTATCACTTTTAAATATTTATACAGCACAGATGGACCTTCTCCTGAGTTTTATTACACCACTTCTGTAAATGGGAATCCTACGGATACTGAATGGACCCATATCGATAAGTCTTTTTGGCATAATAGTATTGGATGGCAGGATGCCAAAATTGAAATTGATAATCCGGGAGAGACATTTGTATTTGCTGTTCGTTATCATGTAACAGCAAGTGATCCTTACTATTACTATCTGATGGACAATTTAAATATCGAAGGAATTATTACAAATTCTGGTATAACTAAACTTTCATTAAACGATTTCAAAATTTACCCAAACCCGTTAACACAAGAATCTATCATCTCATTTTCCACCAAAACTAATGGAAACGTCAGCCTTTCACTTTACGATTTACAGGGCAGGGAAATCTGTACTTTAATTGATAATAACCTTGTTGCCAGAAACCATACCATACCGGTAGGAAATCAAATCAGGACCAGCGGAGTTTATATTTGCAAACTCATTACTCCAAAAGGGATTTCAACTAAAAAATTGATTGTAAAGTAGGGCTTTATAGAAAGGAATAAACAAATAACGGGCTATCACAGAGTGCATAGTACATAGCTGTTTTATTAGTTTTCGGGCAGCGGATTCCAGCATCGCAGTTCAATCCTGCCGGGATCAGGACCACCGGCTTTTACCGACATTTCAATATCCTTACCTAAGCGTGTAAAATCAGGGTTACAGTGTTTCAGTTCCTTACTCCTTATTGCTTACATCTTAACCCTTTTCAACTCGTAAAAATAAATTTTCACATATGCGAACCAAAACGATATTATTTCCCTATATTTGGATGGTTATTAGGATAGAGAACATATTTGTTTTTAAGGATCAGAAATATTTATTAAGATAATAAAAAATGCATTCTGCGAATGAAGTTTCCCAAAGATGAAAAACAGTTACCGTGGTGGAAGACGGGCCCGGGTGTGGCACATTGCTGCACCTGGGTTTTATTTGACCTGAATAAATAGATAGAGAGATCGGAAAGAAAAGGCATTTTGGTAACTACTGCCCCCCCATAAAGGACATACACCTTCTAGTTGGTAGACATATTCGGTGCCAAACAAAAAAGCCGGTCCATCTGTGAACCGGCTTTTTTATTATTCAGGTAATTGTTACTCTGTTTTAATAATCCGCATCTTGTAAAATGAGCGGTAAACAAAATACAATGCCACCAGGAAGAATCCTGCACCTACATAAGGAGCTACCGAATAGAAAGCATCGGAGATAGCAATTTCCATAGCTAAAAGGCCGAACAAGGTCGTAAACTTGATAATCGGGTTCAATGCAACAGATGAGGTATCCTTAAACGGATCACCAACCGTATCGCCCACTATGGATGCATCGTGTAAAGGGGTTCCTTTTTCTTTCAGATCCACTTCAACCACTTTTTTGGCATTATCCCATGCACCGCCGGCATTGGCCATAAACAAGGCCTGGAACAAGCCGAAAACGGCAATCGAAATCAGGTAACTGATAAAAAACGATGTAGCGGCGTACATAATGGCAGGTGTTGCGCCCGACATATCGCGGTAACCGGCAAAAAATGCAAATGCCAGTGCAAATGAGAAGATGGCAATAAAAATGTTGAACATACCGGTCTGGGCATATTGCGTACAGATTTTTACAACTTCCTTTGATGTTTCAATAGAAGCGCTGCTGTCGGAACCTTCGTCCAGGTGTATGTTCTTTTTAATGTATTCCACAGCGCGGTAAGCACCGGTAGTAACAGCCTGTATGGAAGCGCCTGTGAACCAGTAAACCACCGATCCGCCGGCCAGGAAGCCAAGGATAGTGTATGGATTCAATACATTCAGAATCGTTTCCGGCTCAATATTGAATTTATGCTTTATTAAAAGAATAAGTGAGAAGATCATGGTTGTGGCTCCCACTACAGCGGTTCCGATAAGTACCGGTTTGGCTGTGGCTTTAAAGGTATTACCGGCGCCGTCGTTGGCTTCGAGGTAATGTTTTGCATTTTCGAAATCGGGTTTAAATCCGAATTCTTTTTCAATTTCCACACCTGCATTCGGGTTTTCTTCGATCAGCGAAAGCTCATAAATACTTTGTGCATTATCAGTAACTGGGCCGTAACTATCAACTGCAATGGTTACAGGTCCCATTCCAAGAAAGCCGAAAGCCACCAGGCCAAAAGCAAAAATGGACGGGTAAATCATCAACACGTGTAAACCATGCGTTGAAGCAAAATAAGCAACAAACATAAGCACCAGGAATACCATACCTTGCCAGAATGCGCTGAAGTTACCGGCAACAAGTCCCGAAAGGATATTCAGAGAAGCACCGCCTTCGCGCGAAGCTGTAACGATTTCATTTACATGGTCCGACTTGGGACTGGTGAAAATCTTGGTAAACTCAGGAATAAGAGCAGCGCCCAGTGTACCGCAACTGATAATGATTGAAAGTACAAGCCAGAGATTATTGCCCAGCGAGCCAAGCATAGAATAACTTACAGCAAAAGTTACCAGGATTGAAAGAATAGAAGTGATCCAGACAAGGTTTGTAAGCGGCTTTTCAAAGTCCATATCCAAAGCAGTCTTGTATTTTGCGGTAGATAAAGCTTTGTTGATATAAAAAGCAACTATGGATGTAATGACCATCAGTATACGCATGGCAAAAATCCAGGTGAGTAAAAGCATCTGGTCGGCAATGCTGGTAACAGCCAGCACAATAAAACTGATGAGGGCCACACCGGTTACTCCGTAGGTTTCAAAACCATCGGCTGTAGGGCCTACACTGTCGCCAGCATTATCTCCGGTGCAATCGGCTATAACACCAGGGTTACGCGGGTCGTCTTCCTTAATTTTGAAAACCACTTTCATCAGGTCGCTTCCTATATCAGCGATTTTGGTAAAAATACCGCCGGCAATACGCAATGCCGATGCACCTAATGATTCACCAATAGCAAAGCCAATGAAACTTGCACCTGCATAACCACGTGGAACAAACAACAGAATGATAAGCATCATGATAAGTTCAACACACACAAGCATAACTCCGATACTCATACCGGCATCCAATGGAATGTTGAGAAGTTTCAAAGGTTTACGCTCAAGCGAAGCAAATGCCATACGGCTGTTAGCCAGCGTATTCATACGGATACCAAACCAGGCAACGCCGTATGATCCCAGGATTCCAATTACGGTCCACGAAAGGATCAGCATTACTCCGCCAACGCTCATTTCCTGCAGGTAGCCAAAATAAAAAGCAATACAGGCAGCAATAAAGGCAAAAAGAATCAGCAGGAATTTTCCTTGCTGAATCAGGTAAGTTTTACAGGTTTCGAAAATAATGTGCGACACATCGAGCATACTCTTGTGAGCGCGTAAATTTCTGACTTTTAAAAACTGATACAATCCGAAGCCTAAGCCTCCGAAACAGACTAAGAAACCCAGCAGAAGCAGGTTGTTTTGATCCGTGCTTAGTTGGGGTATCTTCAGGTCAGCCTCGCTGGCCATCACAGGAAATGCCGCCAGGAAAGCGACCAATGCAAGTAGAATCCTTTTCATAAATTAATTTTTGGTTAATAATTAATCCCGTATTTCGATTGGCTCAAATATACATCAGTTCATTGAAAGAGCCAAGTCTTGTTCATTATCGGTAATATTTTTTTTAAAGACTCTTACATATTGATTTTTAGATGAATATACTAGCACCTATTTATGAAAGAAAATTTATGCGGATATAATTCATGCACATTATGGCCACCGGCAGGCATCAGAGAGAAGAAAAAATTGAGATTGTCAACTATTTGACCGCGATGGCAAATAAATCGAAGCAGGAATCGGAGGCATCGTTGATCGAAAAATCAGACGTCGAAACACGGTTTACGAGACCTGAATTTTCGCCGAGCAATTTCCTCCGGTTAAACCGGTTCATAATATCGTAAGGAATTTGCAGAAACTGGCGGGGAAGGCGATATTGAAGTTTAAGAATATCAAAACGTGTAATTTTTTCAACCGAGGTTTTGTTCTTCAGGTGATAGTCCATTACAATTTCATTGCCATAAACGCCTTTCATTTCGACGGAACCGAATACCGACAGCAGCCTGTTTCGTAATTCATCTGCAGTGTATTCACGTATATGCCAGGGATTACGCGTAAGCGACATCAGGCGGTTTGGAGTGGTTAAAAACAATTTGCCGCCGGGTTTCAGCACACGATGGATTTCACTTACGAATACTTTATCATCCTGTATGTGTTCAATAACCTGGAACGAAACGGCATAATCAAAGCTGTTATCCTCAATTCCGGCTAAGGAAGGAAGGATTTGTTTCCGGAATTCAACATGGGCGTGTCCTGAAATATCCGTATCAAATTTATCCACGGCCAGGTAGCGTTTTGCAAGCGGGGCAAGCAGTTGGATGCCGTATCCTTCGCCGCTGCCAAGTTCAATAATATCACCTTTTACCATTTTCGATGCAGCCACATAAGCAAAAAGGCACCTGTTATAAATTACCTGTTCTGAAGGATCATTTCCGCTGCTGCGTTCGGCTGTCTGCATGTGAAAAAATATAAAGGATTGGGCGGCAAAGGTAGTTGAAATGGAAATTACTGCCTAATGGATAAGTGTACTAAAAATAGCCAACTGGTCTTTCGTCAGAATGATAATGCCATTTTCATTTCCTTTATTGAAATATGATGGCTTGATTACACTATCGTTATTGCTATAGAAAGCTGTAGGTTAAAATATTTTAACAAGAATATAATTGTGGTTCAAAGCTCTTACATTCATTTCTTATTTTTACACCTTTAAAAATCGATACCATGAACACAGAAGATCAGATTATTGAATTATTAAAGCAAGATGAAAAACCAATGAGTGCCGGGCAAATTGCTGATAAAACAGGGCTCGATCGTAAATTGGTTGACAAAGCGATGTCGAAACTTAAAAAAGAAGAAAGAATTATTTCGCCCAAAAACTGCTACTGGACAGCGAAATAATATCGGATGTCGGGTTTTGTATCTCGATGAATTTCTGTCTTTTATTTACTGATAACCTTAAACTCGGTTCTGCGGTTATTGGCACGACCGGCAGGAGTATCGTTTCTGTCAACAGGCATACTTTCGCCATAGCCTTTAAACGATAACCTGTCGGCACTGATTCCATTCAATGTAAGGTAATCATAAACGGCTTTAGCGCGGTTCTGCGAAAGCGTCATATTATGCAGTTCACTTCCTTCATTATCCGTATGGCCTCCGATTTCAATATGCATGGCTGTATTTTTCGAAAGAAAAGCAATAAGCTTCCCGAGTTCTGCCTTTGAATCAGGAAGCAATTCGTATTTATCGGTATCGAAGAAAATATTGCGTAAAACCACCTTCTCCCCCACCGCCACAGGTTGCATAGGGATATCAAGTTTTACAGGATTTGTTAAATCGTGTTCATTGCTGAGATTAAAATTCATCGAATAAAACAAATAGCCTTTACACGACACATTCAATGCATAATCTTTATCCACAGGTAAACTCATCACAAATTCACCGCTTACAACATCAGAGGAAGAGCTGACAACCACTGTATTACTCTGCATATCAATCAGTTCAAATGAAGCTGACAAGGG
>JBBSBT010000043.1:0-12044 GCA_038250985.1 Bacteroidales bacterium | reverse complement strand
CTTGGGATGGTTGCTGTGCTTCTGCTGATGAATTTTGCAAATGTTTACTGGTGGCTTGCATCTGGTTTGCTTTTGTTAACAGTTTGGATCTTCAGGTATAAAACAGCTTTAAATCCTTTGCTAAAACCAAAATTCTGGATCTTTTTTGCTGTCATTACCATGCTTTCAAGTTTCCTTTTTGCAGCCGTTCAATCAACCGGACTTTCAATTCAGGATGGATTGATGATCGGCTTGCAGATGAATTTCAGGGCAGCCCTGATGATTGTTGGCTTCTCAGTAATTGGCAAGGAGTTAAGTAACCCGTTAATCCGGGATTTCTTTATCCGGACATCATTCAGGCAGTTGCCTTTAGCGTTGGAGATAGCTTTTGAAACACTTCCGTTTGTAATTGCTAATTTGCCGTCATTAAAGGATATCTTTCGTAAGCCTGTCGCCACTACCAGGCAAATAGTCGCTCAAGCTGAATTTTGGCTCGAAAAAGTAGCTCTTACCATGAAGCACAAAAGCAATGTGATACTTATCACAGGAGAAATTGGAAGCGGGAAAACGTTGTTAATTACTCAAATTGCTGCACACCTGAGGGAAAATGGAATAAAAACCGGTGGGATTATTGCCCCGGCAATTTATGAAAATGATGTAAAAACCGGATACAGCCTGGTTGATTTATCATCCGACAAACAGATACGTCTTTCGCAAACCGATGAAGTAGAAGGTATGGCAAGGGTTGGAAGATATTTCTTTATATCCGGAGCTGTTGAACTCGGACGAAAAGCTTTGTCTGTTGAAAACAACCGGGATTCCGAAATTGTGTTGATCGATGAGATAGGCGCCTGGGAATTACAAGGGCAGGGCTGGGCCACAAGCCTGAATGAGTTAATTATTCAATGCAAAATGCCTATAATTTTAACTGTTCGTACAAGTTTCCTTGAAATGGTAATTGATAGCTGGATGTTTAAGGATCCTCTGGTGATTGCTGCAGGCGAAATATCAACGGAGGATGCGTTGCGTAAAATTATACGATTTGCTGAAATTAATCAGGAGCAACTTCCTGAAAAAGAGGACAAAACAATTTAATGTGAAAAGTCTGGAGTAAGTTTAAAACCGGGATAAGACATTTTTAAATGCGGGTCTTAAAACATTTGTTTCGGGGAGTGAAGTAATAAAGATGATAATACTCAATCAGGCAGACTCCCCTGATTTCTTTTCAAATGCAGCATTAAAATGTGTAATCTTTGAAGGAAAAGTTGTTTCGTTTCCCCTTTCAATTCTCTTTAATCTTTATTTTTAAGTAAAGAAATTTATCAGAATTTAAAATTATTTTTGTTTGCAATTATTTTTTTTATACTCAATAGGATAACTCTGGTATAGCTTTCTTGCATAAATCATAGAGCTGCTAATCAATTGCACTGTAATTTAGAATTATTCTAAGTATATAATAAGCTAAATTTGAACATATAACCTAAAACGACCGATATGAAAAGAAAGTTACTCCTGGCACTGCTATTTGCCGTGGCACCATTTATTTGGGCAGGCACAGCAGGTGATGAATACATTATCCTAAGCTGGAATGACCTGGGAATGCACTGTGCAGATAAAGACTTTCAAAAAATTTGTGTTCTGCCTCCCTATAACAATCTGAAAGCTCAGGTTATAAAACGAGGAACCTCAACCACAATGCCCGTAATTGTAAATACCGGGTTCACTGTCGATTATTCAATCCCTGGGAACACGTATTCTGTAGGCAAAACAAATTTCTGGAGCTATGCAAACTCTTTGTTCGGTGTAACACTGGCGCCAAATATCGGGTTAACAGGAGTTGGACTTACCGGTACCATGGGCACTGTGGACAATAATTATTTTGTGGATGGTATCCCGTTAACTCCCTATCAGGATAATAACCTGGTTACCGAAAACCCTTTTCAATTAGCTTTGGTGAAACTGAAGGACGGAAGCGGTACGGTGATTAAAACTACACAACCTGTAATACCGGTATCGAATGAAATTACCTGTGTATCGAGCGGTTGCCATTCGAGCGAAACAGCTATTCTCAATGAACATGAAAAGGTAACGGGATTTAATACTAATGCACCCATTCTTTGTGCAACATGTCATTCGTCAAATGCTTTAGGAACTGCCGGGCATGCAGGAGTACCATCCCTTTCATTTGTAATTCATGATAAACACAAAGACAAAACAAACAACTGTTACAAATGCCATCCGGGAGCTAACACGCAATGCTTCCGCGATGTAATGCATACAGCCGGAATGGTTTGCCAGGATTGCCATGGAAGTGTAGCCAATGTTGCACTGACAATTGAAAACGGGCGTAAGCCTTGGTTACAGGAACCTTCGTGCGGCGCAACCAGTTGTCATGGCTCCAATTATGCTGAAGAGCCTGGCAAGCTTTTCAGGCAATCGCGCGGACATGGAGGGCTTTTCTGCAGTGCTTGTCATGGATCGCCACATGCCATACAGCCGACCGTGCAACCTAATGATAATGTTCAGAATATAGCATTACAAGGAACTTCAGGCGTATTGCGCAAATGCGACGTTTGTCATGGTTATACTCCTGCTTCGGGCGGCCCACATGGCTTTAACCCAACAGGGCTGGAAAAACTTTCACAATCTCTTCCCGCTAAAAATGGTCTGTCAAATACATTCCCCAATCCATTTTCGCTGCAGGCTACCATTCCTTTTTCTGTTACAGAAACAGGGAAAGTCCGTATCGAAGTATTCTCTGTTAAAGGTGAACGGGTTTTATTGCTGTTAAATCAGCAAATGCAGCCAGGCAGTTACCAGGTAAAAACCCCTGAAAACATCCTGAAATCAGGAACCTATCTTGTGAAGATGCAGGCAAAGGGAAAAACTGAATATAAAAAGATGATTGCTTACTAAAAACAAGAAAAGGCTGTTCAGTTGAGCAGCCTTTTCTTTTTTACGTGTACTCGGCTGGCTTCTTTTCCTTTTTGGATTTTGTCATACTCACACAGTGCCGGTTTTATGCTTGAAATGGTGATCTCAGGATCATCATTCAGCATCATATGGCCGGAGTCCGAAGTTAAAATAATTTCCCATTTCTGAGTTGATTTATAAACTCAATCCATCGCCCGCTGAATATTACCGGAATTGTTCCTGGTATTCATTTCTTCACGATTTAAAATAAAAACCGGGGCTGATTTAAAAGTAGCCCCGGTTTTTTGTGCAAAAACAATGAAACTTAATTCTGACAACCGCCACCGGATTCGTGCGGTCCATTCACGATTTGAGTTAAATAATCCATCGAAATGTATTGTGGAGTGTATGTAATGCCACGAAGCTGCAATAACCTGTAAAAGGCGCGCATATGGTTTCGCGATCCTTTCTGCAAATTATTGTAAACAAAAAGTATATCGGCATTGTCCACATCCTTTTCCATATGATCCTTCAGGTCCTGTATATCAAGGTCCTCGATAGTGGCACCCACATTTAATGCATCGTTAAGCGACACGCTGCCTTTTGCCAGTAATGAATTGTAAAGGTTCTGAATATCCTTATTTACAAAAACACCGGTAACGTGATCAGCGGCAATATCCGTTAACCCGTATTTATCCAGAAGTGCTTTCACGGCAGTGGAATGCTGAAATTCGCTTTTTGAAATATTATTGAAAACCGGCATATTATAAAGCGCGTACATCGATGCGTAAACGTCCATGGCTAGAAGCTCTTCTTCGCGCATAATGGTCAGCGAACTGGCCTCAGTAGCAGTTAATGGCTCCGTTGCAAATGAATTAATACAATCGTATACCGAGCTTAAAGTAGCCGTAGCGTTTGATGTAGATGATGCGATCAAGCTTCCGTCCATGCCATTAAGGACTGAATCAGAAAGATCAACCTTCATGGCAGCTTCAAGTTGTTGTGAAGAGAATATTGTGTTTTCTTTCGAACACCCGGTTATTGCTATAATTGCGAATACAACCAGCAGCAGGGGTTTAAATGTTTGACTCATGATTTTCATACTATTGATTTTAGATTTATCATGTCTGTTTGACACTTTAAATCATAAAAACCAGCGGTGATTTACTAAAAAAAATAAAGCAGTATGCTTCAACCCGTCTTTCGATCCTGATTTTATTTTGTTTTTATTTCAAAAACATCATAGCCATTTTCCTTTGCTTCCTGCATGGCTGCCTGGTTCTGCATAATATAATTGCCCCAAGAGTTGAAGTCCCAGGTATGGGGAGTTTTGAACCAGCTTTCGATATTCATAACCAATTGAATGGTATTGCTTGTGCCGTTTTTGATCGTCAATTGACTGAGCGGCAGCCGTACTTCAAAATAGTTTTGTACATACCCGGTAATGGAATCCACAATTGTGGTGGTGCCTTTATAAATCTGCCCGATTCCCAGGTGGAAGTCGAAAGGATTAACCTGGTTCAGGTTATTTTTCCACTTACCGTTCAGCATCAGGTAATGGTATCCGCCACCGAGTATATCGGGCCAGAACATGTTTACTTCAGGCGGGTTTACGAAAGCAAAGGAGACGTTACGTTGTTTATTTAACCCGAAAATAAAGGAAACTGAATCGTATGTTCCTTCCGGTATCGGATCAAAAACGTTCCACTTTAAAGTCTCCTTGTAATCAATATCCACATAATGAATTGCGGTTTGTGCATCAATATGAACCTGGCTGCCATTGTCCTGATGCAGGTAAACATCCGATATGAAATACTTCAGTTCATTGACCATATAGGGATTTCCGGCTTCATTTATATAACAAAGCGTATCGGTAAGCAACGGTTTGCCGTTCACCTGGTGAATAAATTCAAAAACAACTTTGCCTGACGTATCTGCCGGTTTATCGATGTGCTTTTTACAGGCAGTCAGTATTAGCAGGCAGGCCATAGCAGGCAAAATGATACGCGTCATTATTATAGATTTATGGTAAGGTTCAGATAAAAGCTCCTTCCGGCTTCGTACAAAGGCTTGGATGAACCAACAATCCGCCGGTTCAGATGTTCGTAATATGCCTTGTCGAAAATATTCTGCACCCCGGTCATTATGCTGAAAGTTTTATTGACCTTATAACTGAAAGTGGATGAAAGTAGTATGAAGCCAGGAGTGTTTTTTTCATAATAAGCAAGTGAAACATGATTTTGCGCCGCAACAAATCGTGACTCCAGGGTGAAAAGCATCTTTTCGTCGTTGAAGCGGTAATTTGCATTTAAGCGCGCTTCGAAGGGCGGGATTTCCTGGACAGCATCATTCGTGACCGTTTCCTGTCCGACAACAGCGTTGTTTTCAAACAGGTTGCGGGTAGCTGAATTCTTAATTCCATAAGTAAAGGATGCGGATAAAACAATATTTATCCCCTTGTAAACCGGCGAGTTATAGGTTGATTCAAATCCGTAAAACCGGGCTTCCCCGGTGTTCATAAATTGCTTAACTCCGACGGCACCCATCGATTTGGGCATGGCTACCGATGGCGGAAGTATTTCTCCTGAAATATAATCCTGCACAAGCGAAGCAAACAAATCAACCTGCAATTTTCCTGCTTTTTTCAAATTAAGATCCAAGAGAAGATCTGTTTGGTAATTTATTTCCGGTTTCAAGAGGGGGTTACCCAGGTAATCGTAGTTGTCGTAACCCACCACCAGGAATTTGATGTATCGCTCCGTAAGGTCAGGACTGCGCATGCCGCGGCCAAAATACAGACTTAATGAATGCCCTCCCTGCAGCGAGCGGGTAATTCCTGCATTGGCGCTGAAATTCATATATTCTGAATTTGTCTTATCAAAGTATGCTATTCCGTTTTTAATAAGTTTCAGCGTATCTTCCGATGATGCCTTGTTGTAATCGAGACGGGCAGATACATTAAACTGGTAAAGAGGTAAACGGTAAAAATATTCGGCAAACAAACCCGAATTGAGCGCCTGCGCATTTTTCCACAGGTTAGTGTTCTTTTTCGAAATGGTTTCAATCTCATTCATGGTCATGATCATAGTGTTAAGCCGGCCACCGTCTTTCGCGGCCAGTTCAACATCGAATCCGGCATTGAGTTCCTGTTTTCCTGCTATCAAATTCATCTCAGCACGTCCGCCGGTATTTGAAGCATCAACTTTTGCAATGGCCTGCATAAGCCCGCTGTAGGGTGGTGTAACCGTACTGTAGGCAGGGCGGAAACTATTATCCATTTCATGATACACATCCGAATAATAGAATTTGAAATCAAGCTTTTTGATGGTTCTGCTCAGTTCCCTGATATGATAATCCACCGATCCCATCGTGGTATTATCCATAATTTCATCCATAGGTAAAGAGGGAAACTTTACGTCGCGGCCATAATTCCGGTGAAGTGAAACCAGTACTTCCTGGTTTTGGCTGGGTTTGTATCCCACGTCAGCGGAATAATTGTATTTGGTGAACGAGGAGGAGACTTTATTCCCGTTTCCATCTTTATAGTCGCCATATTTTTTATAACTGCCTGAAATGCCGAAATACAATTTTTTGCCTCCGCCGTTCAGCAGCGCATACTGTCCTCCGCCGGCAGGATTGGAGTTAAGTGTAGTGTGCAGCTTAGCATGAACCTGGAACGTTTCGTATGGATGTGGCTTGAAGGTAACCAGTTGAATAATGCCGCCAAATGACGGGCCATACTTTAACGAATAGGGCCCCTTTATAATTTTAATGCTTTCAATGTCATCCGTTTCAATATGCGATGCAACCGGGTCCATGCGGTTTGGACACCCGCCTTCCACTTTAACCCCATCATCGGCCATAACACTCAACTGGCTGAAGCGGAAGCCCCTCACAACAGGGTCGATGGAAGAGCCCCCTTTTTTTATTCCGTTTACTCCTGCCACATTGCGTAATATGGTTCCGACATCAGGCAGGCTGCTGCGGTTCATAATATCTTTGTCAATAACTACTGTATTCTTATAGAGTACCCTTGCTCCCTGGATTTCGACACCTTTAAGTTGTATGGTGTCGGATAAACTTTGTGCAAACACTGTTGCACCTGAAAAAGCCAGATTAAATAAAATTATAAAAAGGTATCTCTTCTTCATGATGACTATAATTATTGAATAAACTTTTAAAATCAATACGCGATATGGATTTCAGATAACTGAGGCTACAACTTCAAAAACAGGAGGATCAGCAATCGAACGCTTAACTGCACATAGTTCAGCAGAGCTTATGACAGCAGAGCGGTATTTCTCAGGGAAATCTGCAGGAAGTTGTATATCCAGTTTTACCTTTCCGGGTAATCGTTTTTCATTGTCAAAATCAACTGTTTGGATAATCTTAATCCCTTCTGTTGAAATATTTCGCTTATCGCAGAAGTATTTAATATAAATGCCGGCACATGTTCCGATTGAAGCTAAAAACAGGTCGAAAGGGGCCGGAGCCGAATTTTCACCGCCACCTGTAACAGGCTGATCCGTATGTATTACATGTCCGTTCAGGTGAGCTGTGATTCTTTTCTTTCCGTCAAAGGTGATTTCCATGATTATGTTTTTTTTATTTATTGATGCAGCCGGTTCGTTTTACCCGGAATCTGTTTTTCCAGACTAATTTGTAAACAAAATTAATTATTTTTACGGGATATGAACATATGATCATTTGTTTTACCCGAAATATTCTTTTGATTTTTTTTTGTATTTACCGCTGGTTTTCCGGTTTTCGTGTGTCATAACACTAACGGAAATTTTAATTCGCCGAAATTTGTTTTTCGTCATAAACTCAAACCTTAAATCAATTCACTATGAAAAGAGTTACTTTAATTATGGCCGTTCTTGTTTTGGCGGCATTTCGCCCGCAAGCCCAGATCATTCCGGAATACACATTTAATGGTGTTTCAGCTGCCTATATCAACCTCCCTGTTGCCGGATACAAATATTATATTATGGATGTAGCCAATAATCAATGCAGGTTGTATAATAACGATCATTCATTATGGAAAACGGTGTACCTGAGTGTGCCTGCAAATTATTACCTCTGCGATATACAGTATGTAACCGAAAATCTCTTTAATGCTGATAACACCATCGAACTCTTGTATGTTTCGTATAATTACAATTCAGCTTCAGCCTACTATACATACAACACCCGAATAGCCACGGAAAACGGAGCCGTTCTTTTAGATATTCCCGGCGGGGGATATTCGGTAGTTTACCCGGCACAAACCGGCTCGAAACTGTTTGTTTGGGTGTACGATTATTCCCTCCCGATCTATTCAGTAAACACGAAAATATATTCCATTCCCGGGCAGGTTACCACATCCCTGAAAGAATCACAAACCTTTAAATCAACTGCATTACAACCTGCCTATCCCAACCCGGCTTCATCTATAGTCACAATTCCCTACACCTTACCCGACAATGTGAGCCAGGCTGAATTGAAGTTATATGGTATTGATGGGAAACTGACTAAAACATTCGTTATTGATCATTCATTTGAAACAATAACAGTCCCGGTAAAAGATATACCCGCCGGCACATACCTGTACAGGATCGAATCAGTTAATTTCAGGTCTGGTACTTATAAATTAATTGTCGACTAAAATTTTCCGGAATCAACCCTGCTCGTGGTCAATTGGTTTGGGAGTGTTGTAGTCATAAAATCAGTGCAGTATGTGGTTTCAGATGGAAAAAGATTTAGCTTCGACCAACACCAAATTGAATTTATTTTGCTTGTAGCCGCTGGTTTTTGAGAACACAGGTGTCAATATATAAACGAATCTTAAACATTTATTTTAAATCAATACACCATGAAAACAATCGGAACATTAATTTCAACAGCATTATTTCTGCTGATTTTTACTACACAGGCTCAGTCGCAAAACAGTACTGCGGCCAATACAAAACAAGTTCAGAAAAAAGACAAAACCACAGCATCTGTCAACGGTCGTAATTTTGTTGATAAAGACAACAATGGTATTTGCGATAATCGCGAGGTTAGGAAAGGCAAAGGGGTTAATTTTGTAGACAAAAACGGAGATGGCATATGCGACAATGCCGGAGTGCGAAACAGCACAGGCAAAGGAGCTAATTTTGTTGACAAAGACGAAGATGGCATCTGCGATCGCCGCTCCGATGTCGGTAAGGGGAACGCAAATAAAGGTAAATTTGGAAAAGGCTACAGGCAGGGAAAAGGCAAAGGACAAGGCAAAGGCTGTTGTGGCCGCGGACCTGGTTATGGTCAGCAACAAAAAACGCAATCTAACTAATTAAATCTCCCTGCTCTGATTGGCCCGTTTCCAGAGATGAGGTTGGAATGTTATATATTTGATAAGGAAATTATTTATAGAACTCATTTTACCTGTCTGATCTAAACAAATCACAAGAAATTAAATACTTCCAACCTCACCTTATACAAACGGATGTCTGACCAGGAATTGATAGCAGGAATTCTGAACCGCGATAAAACGGCTATTCAGGAACTGGTCAGCAAATACCATAAACAGGTCATCAAAACTGCTTATTACTTCTTAAAAAGTATGGATGATGCAGAAGACCTTGCCCAGGATGTTTGTATCGAAATAATGGAATCGGCAAGTCGATTTAAAGGCGAATCAGCATTCTCAACCTGGATATACAGGATTACAGTAAATAAATCACTGAACTTTATCCGGAAACGCAAACGGCATTACCTGGTAGAACAGTTTGAAACTCTTTTTTGGAATTCTTCATCCGGGAATCCGGCTGGTATGGCCGAACCTTCTGAAAATGATAAAGGCATGGAAGAAAAGGAAAAGAAAACGCTGATTGATGATGCAATAAGCCGTTTGCCCGACAACCAGAAAACTGCATTTATCCTGAGCAAATACGACGAGTTATCTTACAAACAAATAGCCGAAGTCATGAATGTCAGTTTAGCCAGTGTTGAATCCTTGCTGCAACGGGCAAAACAAAATTTACAGAAGAGATTGGTTACTCATTTCTCCGAATACGCAATAAAAAAAACAAAATGAACACCTGCAATCTATTACACGATAATCTTTTCGCATACATGGAGTGTCAGCTTCCGGCAGCAACAAAAGAATTGCTCGACGGTCACATCGCCGGATGCAGAAAGTGTGCCCATGTTTTGTCCGAATTTAAATCGGTGATGATTTTGATGGAAGAACAGAAAAATGTGGAACCCCTTCCATTTGCCGAAACCCGCATCCTCCAGGGAATCGAATCAAAACTTGAAGTCCGGCAAACGATTAAAACTTCATTTTTTGGAAAAATACTCCAGCCGGCAATCATAAGTTTTGCTTTAGTAGCTGCCATACTTATCGGGCTTTTTATCGGCTACGAAGGTGTTATGTATAGGCAAAACCTGGATCAGCAAATGACCGAATCAGTGCGAACCGACCTCAACATACCGGATATGATATATGAAGAATCTTTTACTTTCACCGAATAAAACTTCGCGGCATGAATATTTTTAATAATAACCGTACCCTCTTCTGGATTTTAATCTTTCTTGTACTGGTAAATCTTTCCATACTGGCGGGTTATTTTATTTTTATGCAGAGCACAGGTAGCAGGACAGGCAACGAAACAAATAGTAAATCGGGTTGGGCCTTACAGAAAGAACTGTCGCTTACTTCGGATCAAACCGTAGAAGTAAGAAATATCAACTCAGCTTATAAAACCGCCAGTGAGCCACTGATATCAGGTATAAAGGAAACGAAATACGATCTGCTGGAAGAACTTACAAAGGAAAACCCTGATACCAATGCTATTGTAAAACTTACTGATATTATCAGTGCAGAACAGCAAAAACTGCAAAAAGCCAATATTCAGCAATTTCTCGATCTGAAGAAAATATGTACCCCTGAGCAAGTTAATAAACTTTCACAGCTATACTCCGAATTGTATGGCTGCAGCAATAATAATAAAGGCAATGGGCAGGGAAATGGAAAAGGAATGATGCACCGTTATCGCCATGGGCAAAATACACAGAAAGACAGCAGCCGGAAATAAATGGGACTGAGCTTGACTGTTTTTATAAAGTCACAGTCTCGCCTAAAATTGAATTCGGCCCAAGTGTTAATTGAATATATAAATCACCGGGGTATGATTACCCGGTAGCCGCTTTGCCTTTATATCTATTTCTTAATCAGCATTCTATATCATTGTTAATCAGTGAGGAGATTTGCCTGGTATAAAATCCTACATTTTTCAGCCAGTGGTACAAGTGCCCGGGAATTCAAACTTACCCGGCTTTTATCCTGTATATCCGTTACTTCCATGGCAATCCAAAAGAGGAAATCCGCGTCCTTTTACCGCTGTTTTTTTAAACAAAAATGTCCACCTATATGCATTGGTGCATATGTTCGTTACATTTGTTGCCAATAAATGTTCGTAAAAGTATGTCGCCAAGGATAAAGAGGCCTAGAAAAATATTAAACCCTCCTGTTATTAAGGGGTTTAAGCCTTATGGCCCTGTAGTTGACAATGAAAATACCACAGCTGTTTATCTTTTAATCGAGGAGTATGAATCTTTACGCCTGTGTGATTATGACCAGGTAAGTCATCTTGAAGCATCGGCAATAATGGGAATTTCCCGGCCGACATTTACCCGTATTTATTCCTCGGCGCGTCAGAAAATAGCCAAGGCTTTTGTTGAAGGAAGTCAAATCATTATTGAAGGAGGCAAAGTGTATTTCGATAGTGATTGGTATCATTGCAATCATTGTGGTTGCGATTTTAACAACCTGGAAAATGAGATTGAGAAGATAAATTGTCCGTTATGCGGTAGCCAGAAAGTTACTCCTTTAAAGATTGACGATACAATAGACATGTCCACTCAAAAAGAAATATAATAATGAAAAAACATGGGAAAA
Source organism: Bacteroidales bacterium (assembly GCA_038250985.1). GTDB lineage: Bacteria > Bacteroidota > Bacteroidia > Bacteroidales > UBA4417 > UBA4417. The sequence goes on along the minus strand of JBBSBT010000043.1, from coordinate 229 downwards.
TAAACCTGGTCAGGGTTTGGGTTAATCCGGATATGTGATTTCTGAAATAGGAGTATTTGGTGCTGAGTGTTTTGTTTTCCAGTTTTGTCAAATAAGTACATTTTCGATACTTTTTGAAATGATTTATTCAGCCTCAATACCTGAGCACTAAGCGCCAGACACCAAGCACTTAGCACAAATAAAAACTTTAAATCTTCTACTGAACCAACTCCTTGGCAAATACCAGCCT
>JBBSBT010000042.1:0-12221 GCA_038250985.1 Bacteroidales bacterium | reverse complement strand
GTCCATAAAACATACATCCCTAATGTGCAGTCTGGTGCATATAGCGATGAAATCCCATTGTGTGGGAAGTTAGTAATAATTTGTGTTTCATTCCGATATTTAAGCAAAGCTGGAATGTCTTGATAAGTAAATGCAGGTAAATTCAATGAGTCATACTGATTTGCTCGAAGAAGTTCAATATATCTCTCAACACTCATGTTGGTTTTTACTTCCGAATCACTTTTCTTACAACTTATTATGACTGTCAGTGAAATCAAAACAAGGAATAATTTCAAGGTTTTCATATTTTGTTCAATTAGTATGTTGATTGTAATGGTACATGCTTTTTTCCTCTTTTACGGGGTAAATTTTATAATTGGTGCTGTTGGCAGCTGGCAATTTAATGGCCTCAATATTCCAAAATTAAATTAATGCAAAGCCATAAGACATCGGTATGGTAAAATTCTTTTTCTCCTTAAAATGACGTATTCTATTAATAGAATTTTCTCCTTGGATTTTGACTTTCTGAAAAAGTTCTTCGTAGTCATGAAAAAACTGAACGGTTTCGTATTGTTGGATTTTTTTTAATCTAAACTTTTTTAAAGCTTCCCAACTGTTTATTATTTTTTCTTTTTCATCAATAATATATGCCCATTCTAAGTCAGGCCAATGGTCAATTATAAGTATATTTGGAGACATAGTCAAAGCATGATTAATGGCTTTTTCGGGATCTTTCATTTCGTGAAGACAAAATTCAAACATTACAATATCTCCTGTCTTATTCACAAGATAAAAATCTGAATTAATAATGGTAAATTTATCTGAAAGTTGAGATTTTTGGAGACTTTTTTCAAGTTTGATCAGTGCTTCTTTATCAATGTCAATTGCTACAACTTGTTTCGAGACTCGTCCATATTCAATAAATTGGCCACCTCCTGCACCCACTGAAATGACTGTTTGATTATAAAAATCATAGAATTCAAATAGATTCTCAGTAATTTTATTTATATCTGTTGCCATAATTTTTTAGAATAATTTTTCTTGTTTTTTGTTTTGCTCGCTGTCATGGTTAGGCTATTAATAGTGCCGGTTTATTCGCTGCGCTCATGTTGTTTTCAGGAGTATAATTTAGTCCAGCTATTCCTTCATTATTACTTATCCGGTTCCATTCTCCAGTTATACTTGTTGAGGTATTTTATTTAGTGGATTGAACCTTATTACAGCGTATAAATATAATTAAAATTGCTAAAATTTTAAAAATCGTTTTCATCAAATGATATTTAAGCTTAGTATAAAGGGACAAACTTTATTTGTAAGGTTGTATGTGTTTCTTAAACCTGCCCATAAATTTGTTTATATACTCATATTCAATCGCTGTTGTCCGGTAAGAATATTTACAATCCCTGATACTGCTTTATTTTATAAGGGTTTCATCATATTACGCCCCGCCGGGGCTTGTTTTTTTATATATGATCTTTTGCTATAAATATTATCGCGGCGCTGCCGCTTTACACCTGCTGCAGAGCAGCATAATATTTATAGTCAGATTGTTAAGTTTCTTTATCTAGCTGCAGAGCAGTGTAATATCATAATCGATTTATTTACCGGACAACAATGATATTCAATGTAAAATATGTATATTCTTCTTTTCACAAAAAGCTTCTTTTAATCAAATTCAATCGTTGCGTATTCGTCTCATTTTTCACAGTACAGGAAATAACAATCTTCAGTAAAGCCCACTAAGGATTATTTGGTTTCTTTCCGTATTTTTACAGTTCTGGAGAAAATTCATTTTAAAAGAATTTATCAGAATTATTCCCGGTTTAAATGCTACAGTTAGAATTGCCTTATTGAAATAAACGATTTAAATGAAAATAACTTACTTCTTAATTTTTATACTTCTTCTGTTAAGTCCCGTGCTGTTATTTGCCCAGGGCACCGTTAGCACACAATCCATTGCAAGCAGCGTTCTCAACAGGAATGTAGCGTATAATGTTTATGTCCCGCCTTCGTACAGTCAGAATCCGGATGTAAAATACCCCGTTCTTTACCTGCTTCACGGTTATTTCGGGAATAATACAGATTGGACCAATAATGGAATGGCAGCCACCATGAATTCCGAAATCGGGAACGGTGCTAAAGAAATGATTGTGATAATGCCTGACGGAATGGATGCATTTTATTGCAACAACTTCGACTACAGAAAGCTGCTTTACGAGGATTTTATGATACAGGAACTGATTCCACAGCTTGAAAGCAAATACAGGATTATTTCTTCCAGGCAAACAAGAGCCATAGCCGGCCTTTCGATGGGAGGTTATGGCGCTACTTATCACGCTTTTAAATATGCTGACATGTATAGCTCAAGCTATAATATGAGCGGAGCCGTGCTGTATGGAGCGACGGAACCTAATGTGCAAACGCTTCTGGAATCAATGTCGGCAGATGAGTTGAAAAACCTTCCGGCTTACACCATAGAGATTGGAACCGGTGATTTTCTTTTTAATAATAACCTCACCTGGCACAACCTGCTGCTCACAAAAGGAGTTGCCCATACGTATATAACAAGGGCAGGAATTCACGACTGGGCTTTCTGGAATGCATGCCTGCCGAAAGCGATCCGTTTTGCCAGCGATAATTTCGGAACAACTAATGGTGTTGATGATTTCGTTTCCGGAAATAAGTATATCCGTTTTTATCCCAACCCTGTGAAAGATAAATTTACGATTGAATCATCCACAATAACTGGCGAATCACAAGTTTCAATCTACAATGTCAGCGGTCAGAAATTAACTGAACAGAAAATTACCGGTGACAAATGCGAAATTGACATCAGCAACCTGCCCGCTGGAATTTATATCATAAAACTTATAAATCAGGAAAAGATTATAACCGGAAAAATCACGAAAAAATAAAGCACAGAATATCCAATACATTCGGAATTGGAAATACTATTTTCATTCCTTTTGAAAACGGCACTAAGACACGGGCAGACTGCATTCAGCTCACGAATAACCTGGACGCTTCCATAACCTGTTGAGATGGTTTGTCGCCTGAAGTATTTTTTGTATATATTTTCATGATAATGCCGATAATCGAAGATATTAGCAATTCTTAACAATCACATTTAGCGCTAGTATTGCGGCTTATCCGCTTTTTACTTTATCTTTGCTTCCGAAAAAAATACGAAATGAAAAGTAAATTATTTTTAACTGTCATGCTTCTGGCTATTACAGCCACCTCTTTTGCACAGAAACCCTCAGCCGAATCAATCAAAAAGCGGTTAAGTATGGGTTTCGGTGTTTATACTGATGTCTGGATGAAAGTCCCCGACACTATTAATCCCAGGACCATCAACCAGGGCGTTGATGCTTTTATTCATTATACTTTTCCGATGGATAAAAAAGGACATCTTGATTTTTTTATCGGGGGTGGAATCGGGGCACATAACTTCTACAATCAGGCTCTTTTAGGGGTTGGCAAATATAATGCTTACAATAAGCAGCTGATTGACAATCAGAACATGTCCTATTTTTACAATGCTCCCGCTAAAGCAATTTTTAATGGCCAAACCGTAGCTAACCAGAGCATTAGTGTTAAAAAGAGTAAACTCTCAATTACCTATCTTGATATTCCTTTTGGATTCCAATATAAAGCAGCGAACAAAGTACATGGTACGCTTGGATTTAAAGTAGGATGGGCCCTTAACGCGCACACAAAATATAAAGGCAGCGACCTGGAAGGCAGCGGGTACGATGTTGTTGAAAAATCAAATAAGCTGCGCAATATCGAAAAATTTCATTACGGTCCTTATGCTGAAATCGGTTACAAATGGATAGGTGCTTCCATATTTTACCAACTGTCTTCGTCGTTTCAAAAAGATCTTGGCCCACAGATTTACCCGATCTCAATCGGACTGGTTTTCCAACCTTTCTGATTTTAAATCAGGATAGTAATCAGTATTACCGCACATGCGCCTGCAATATAACCCAGATAAACCTGGGTTTGATTGTGGGCGTTTTCCTTTAAACGAGCATATCCGGCTAATCCCGACAGAATCACAGCTATGCTGATTAAAATCAATAGCGGAGCCCCCATCCTGAGCGAAATGCTGATCAATGTTACGGTGAGGGCACTCCAGCCAAGGGTATGAAGACTGACTTTGTACACCATGTTTATAAGTAATCCTGTCAGCAGGGCAAATGCCGCCGAATAAATTACATATAGGAAAATCGGGGGTATATTCGGTGCCTTTATGAAATAGAGAAACGACATATACGATACACTGGCGATAAGCAACGGGATGGTTCGCCCGGCACGCTGGTTCAGTTCTATGGAATATGTTGTGCTTGTTTTTAATAAAAGAAGTACCGCGGCCGAAGGAATGATTAGTGTAAATACTACCACCTGCGATAAAAACCATAATTTCAGGGAAACGGGCAGCACGAAAGGATACAGATCCGGTCGCAGCATAAGGGCCGAAACGGCAAGAGCCGGTATAAGAAGTGGATGAAGAATGTATGAAAGCAATCGTGAAAAGGAAAAATTATTCTTGTTCATTTTTGAATTGATATGGATAAGCTACTTATGGAATTATTTTCACCGGCCGGGAATAATCAGCTGGTTGATCGTCTGCCTTTAAATGGCAAACGCGGAATTCTTTGAAAAATATTTTAAATGATTTCACCCCTTTTCAAAGGCGATTGTTGCTTCCGGCAGGTATTACATTACTTTACGCAGCCGGGCAACAGGGATGTTGAGCAGCTCGCGGTATTTTGCAACTGTGCGCCGCGCTATAGGATATCCTTTCTTTTTCAGGATTGCCGTAAGTTGCTCGTCGGTGAGCGGTTTATCCTTTTTCTCAGCAACAATACAATCCGAAAGAATCTTTTTGATTTCGCGTGTCGAAATTTCTTCCCCCTGGTCATTTTGAATGGATTCGGAAAAGAAACTTTTGAGAAGAAAAGTGCCGAAAGGCGTCTGCACATACTTGCTGTTGGCAACCCTCGAAATGGTTGAAATATCAAGGTTCACACGCTCGGCAATGTCTTTCAGAATCATGGGCCTGAGCGTAGTTTCGTCGCCTTCCAGAAAATACTTATGCTGATAATCCACTATGGCTTTCATGGTCAGGTAAAGAGTATCCTGTCGCTGTCTGATAGCTTCTATAAACCAGCGTGCTGAATCAATTTTTTGTTTTATAAAAACAACAGCATCCCGCTGTGAGTCATTTTTTTCTTTCTTGTTTTTGTTTTCGCCGTATGTTTCCAGCATATCCGTATACGTCCGGCTGAGCCTGAGTTCGGGCATATTGCGCTGGTTGAGGGTCAGTTCGAGGACACCATCTTTGTTTTCGATGATAAAATCCGGAATCACATACTGATTACCTGCTGTTGAAGCACTGAATGCGCTTCCAGGTTTGGGGTTGAGTTTCAAAATTTCGTTAATAGCATCCCGCAGGTCTTCTTCTTCCGAATGGGTCCGTTTCAGGATCTTTTCATAATGCTTCTTGCTGAAATCATCAAAACAGCGGTCGAGGATAGTGATTGCCAGTTTAACGGAAGGAGAAGGATCGATTCTTTTAAGCTGGAGAATAAGGCATTCCTGCAAGCTTCGTGCCGCCACGCCTGCCGGTTCAAAACTCTGGACCACTTTGAGCATTTGTTCAATTTCTTCAACAGTGGAGGTAACGCCCTGGGTAAAAGCAAGATCGTCGACCATGGCATTTAAGTCGCGTTGCAAATAGCCTGCTTCATCCAGATTCCCGATAATTGTAGTTCCGATGATGCGTTTTTGAGCGGGAAAATCTTTAAGATCGAGCTGCGAAAGCAGCGATTCATGAAACCCCGTATCAGCTACCATCGGCATTTCTTTATGCTCATCGCTTGCCGAGGTGTTTCCGGCATTCAGGCGATAGGAAGGAATATCGTCATCACTCAGATAATCATTGATATCAATATCATTTTGTGAATCTTCATTTTTGTCTTTTTCGGTATCGCCAAAATCGTCCGATTCTTTTTCATCATATTCTTCGTCAATTTCCAGGACCGGGTTTTCTTCAATTTCCTGTTTGATGCGCTGTTCGAGGGCCATCGAAGGAATCTGCAAAAGTTTCATCAGCAATATCTGCTGGGGTGAGAGCTTTTGTAATAATTTCTGCTGAAGGCGTTGATTGAGCATGGCAATAAAATGATTTGAATGCGTGCGTTATTCCAAAGGTAGGTCTATTCTATTAATTGCGCAAACCCCCAAAAGTCATATTTCTGTCACCTGAATTAAAATTCTGCGGATTGAGGCGTGCGTGGAAATGGAATAACGTCGCGTATGTTAGACATGCCTGTTACGAAAAGTATAAGCCTTTCAAACCCTAATCCAAAGCCGGCATGTGGTGCCGTGCCGAATTTGCGTGTTTCGAGGTACCACCACATATCTTTTTCAGGGATGTTAAGTTCGTGGATTCGAGCCATCAGTTTATCATAATTCTCTTCGCGCTGCGACCCGCCAATGATTTCACCGATACGCGGGAATAAAACATCCATCGCCCTTACCGTTTTGCCATCGTCATTCTGCTTCATGTAAAATGCCTTGATTTCTTTCGGATAATCAGTCAGGATAACAGGTTTGTTAAAGACTTTTTCGACGAGATACCGCTCATGTTCCGATTGCAAGTCAACGCCCCATTCGACCGGGAACTCAAATTTTTGTCCTGAGGCCATCAGTATTTCAACAGCCCGGGTATAGGTGAGTCTCTCGAAGTCATTGTTAGTCACAAAGTTGAGCCGTTCAATCAACTCGTTGTCGTACATTTTCTGCAGGAATTCAAGATCATCATAGCAATTGTCGAGCGCATACCGGATAAGGTATTTCAAGAAATCCTCAGCCAGGTCCATATTATCAGTAATGTCGTAAAAAGCCATTTCGGGTTCAATCATCCAGAACTCTGCCAGGTGCCGGGGCGTATTGCTGTTTTCGGCCCTGAAAGTAGGTCCGAAGGTATAGATTTCAGATAAGGCCAGCGCCGCGAGTTCGCCATTCAATTGCCCTGAAACGGTAAGATTGGTGCTCTTGCCGAAAAAATCCTGGGTATGGTCTATTTCTCCGTCTTCGGTACGGGGCAGATTATTAAGGTCAAGCGTGGTAACTTTAAACATGGCGCCGGCTCCTTCGGCATCGGAGCCGGTGATAATCGGTGTATGGATATAGTAGAATCCCTTATCGTTGAAATACTTGTGAATGGCATAAGCCATATTGTGCCTGATGCGTAAAATGGCGCCAAACGTATTGGTGCGTGGCCTCAGGTGAGCAATTTCACGTAGAAACTCGAGGGTGTGTCCTTTTTTCTGAAGGGGATATACTTCCGGATCGGCGCTGCCGTAAACTTCAATCTGTGCGGCATGCATTTCGACCGATTGCCCGGCGCCCGGTGATTCAACAAGGGTTCCTGTAACAGCTATACAGGCACCGGTATTGATCATTTTGAGAGTTTCTTCATCAAAAGCTGCAATGTCAACAACCACCTGTATGGTATGTATTGTTGAACCATCATTTAATGCTATAAACGCTACATTTTTATTTCCCCGCTTGGTGCGTACCCATCCTTTTATGGTAACACTGTTTCCGATACCTGTTTTTTCAGGTGTTTTGAGTAAATCAACAATCTTGATCCTTTTCGATTCCGACATAAATTCTTAGTAATTGGATTTTTGCAATTCCGTTATTGAGTCAATGTGCAAAGGTAAGGAAATATTTGCGAATCATCCACGCTTTGATAAGCTGGCGTAAAGCGACAACGGCAGCCTCCTGGATTTCCGGCAAGGTGTGTTTTACCCGTTATGAACCTGGGTTTGTAAACAGGAATAAGTCCTGCCTGGCTGATAAATTTTTCAGATGTTTATTCTGGTTCCAGGTTTGGTACAATGGCCGGGTGATATGCAATTCCGGTATTGGCCAATGGACATTGAACTTCAAAAAGGCTTTTCTGAAGGCTTTAACATAGCGCCGGATTCTAAAACCGAAATACTACTGGTGAAATTTACGGTCAAATTTGCGATTAACCTTTAACTGCAAACTGACGATCAGGCTACATCCACTTCTTTCTTTTAAACAAAAAGATAAAAGCACCCGAAATCAACAACATAGCTCCCATCAGCATCCAGAATGCATTGATATGATCTCCTATGGGTAATTTTACATTCATCCCATACAAGCTGGCAATAAAAGTAAGCGGAAGCAGTATCGAAGATATCAGCGTAAGCGCTTTCATGATCTCGTTGGTTCGGTTACTCTGCATGGAATCGAATGTTTTCGAAAGACCTTCGATCAGTTCTTCGTAATCCTCAATCATATCCCACATTTTCTGGTAATAGTCGAGAATATTACCCCAGTATTCTTCCATGTTTTCGGCATAGCCTTCTATTTGCCCGGATTCGAATTTCTGGAAAAGCCGGAGCTGGGGTTTAAAGATGGTATTAAGCAGGATCATATTCCGCCGGGTAAGTGAAATGCGTTCAATGGTCTTTTCTGCTTTCTTGCCAAACAGTTCGCGGTTGATCAGTTCGAGTTCAATTCCGAGTTTGCTGATCAGCGAAAGCGTTTCCTGCATCAGTTTTTCAAGCACTTTATATAACAAGGCATCGGAAGTACCGGCCTGGAGTATTTCGTAGGGGTCGTTCATTTCCTTGGCGCTGTTGAACAGGCTGCTTATCACCCAATGTGGTTTGCCGATGGTGATAATATAGCCTTCGCCCCAGAATATTTTAACTTCTTTGGTTTTCAGGAAACGGTTCCAGCGGTCGTAATGTGGGAAATGGAGGATCAGGAAATAATAATCATCGTAAACGTCGATCTTGGGTCGTTGATTCACACTCCGGCAGTCTTCGATATCGAGTGGGTGGAAGTGAAAGTTGTCCTTCAGAAATCCGAGATCCTCGTCAGAGGGATCTTCAATATAATGCCACTTTATAGTGCCTATCTTAATAGTCTGAATCATAGGTTGCCCTTTTGATGATCGTAAATAATGATGAATTTTACATTCCTGTGTATTATTTTGAAATGAAGGGCAAAGGTAAATCAAATATCCGTGTTAACGGAATTTTTTGCGTGAAGCATGCTGATTCCTTCTGTAATTAATCTCAATGAGCATATGCCAGGAAAATGGTTTTACCTGTTTTTGCGGAGATACTTCGTCAGTTTGCTGCGGTTGGTTTTATTAAAAACGAACATCATGGCTTCCATCATCCGCTGCATTATTTTTGATTCCGATTTTCTATTCATCTTTTCTCTGTTAATTCTGTTTTTCAATTGCAGGGCAGGGTCGGGTAATTCGACTCAAAATGAGCACCAAATAGGGGATTTCAATTTTCGGGCCTATATTTCTTTGTTTTATTTTAAAATATCCGGGACTGAGAAAAATAACATAATAATCTGTGCGGGAATTCAGCTAATTTATAATTATGGATAATGCATTGAGCTTATTAATCATCAGAATTATACGGGATAACCTGTTTTTACTTGGTCTGAAAATAGAATGGTTTGAAATCTTATGGATCTTGCCAGCGTTTTCGAATCAAAAAGAGGCAAGAAACGTTATTTTTTTATAATTTCACCAATTCCATGCGGTTTTTTAATTATAATTTCGTAACTTTACGTTTTTATGTGACTTTAAATAGAAATAAAGCTTAAACTAAATAGTTAAAACTGATCCTCCAAAAGATATAGTTAAAGGCAATAACATTCGAAATCTTTGACGTCATTTTCTGCAGCAATGGCTGGATACAATACAGGTATAGATCGGCGCGGAATGAACAGTAGAGAAGTAAAACTGTTAGATAATTATAAACGAATAAAATTTCTTACAAAACTTAATTATTAACCATTTAAATTCTAATCATTATGAGCAAAGTTAATGTAGTAATAGGAGCAATGGCTGGCATTGCAGTTGGCGCCTTACTTGGCGTATTATTTGCCCCGGAAAAAGGGACAGAGACCCGTAAAAGTATTACTAAAAAAAGCAAAAAAACCACGAACGATCTGAAAGACAAATTCAACGAATTTGTAGACAACATCGTTGAACGTTTTGAAAAAGTACAAAAAGAAGTTCCTTCAGAAGAAGAGAACGTTGAAGCATAGCAAGTATAGCGGATTGATAAACCAACTTTTTCAACAAATGATTGCCCGGGTCTTTAATGTGATCTTATAACGGGCTGAACAAGTATGCCCTGTTCCAGGTAGGTTTCATCACCCGAAATTTTAGCTTACTTTGCCAGGTCATCAGGAAAGCGTTCCGGGCATCAATTAACCGGGAGACTTTGTTTCCGATCAATTATACAAATATATACGAAATGAAAGAAAAGGAAAATATTCTCGATCCGCTTTTGGAAAAAGTGGAAGATTTAGGTAAAACGAATCTGGAACTCTTTAAGCTTAACGTCATTGACAAAACTTCCGATATTGTATCTACCCTTTTGCCTTATGTTGTATTAGTGTGGTCACTTATTCTCCTGGTGATGTTTCTCTGTTTTGGAGCTGCTTTCTGGCTGGGTGGCATTTGGGGTTCCCTTTACCTTGGTTTTTTTGCAGTTGCCGCGTTTTGTGGCGTTTGTGGGGTTATTATTCATTTCGTAATTTACGACAAGCTGAAAGAACGTGTCCGTAATACTGTAATCAAACAACTGCTTAAATAAAACGATATGCCAAAAAAAACTCCATATTCTGAACTTAAAGAGGCTATCGCAATCCTGGAAAAAGAGCGGGTTGATAAAGGGGAGGTGCTGAAAGAGCAGTTTCGGGCTACGTATGAAAGTTTAAATCCGATTAACCTCATTAAAAGTTCATTCAGTAATCTTATTGAATCACCCGAAATACGTAATAACCTCCTTAGCCTCGTTATTCCTTTTCTGGTACAAATTTTTAGAAAAAGATCCCCCAAGGGGGCCCGGCGTGAGCCTGTTTCAAAGGTTGCTGGCTTGCTTTTGTTAGAGGGACTGACTATATATTTAAATCAACATCCTGAAATGGTGAGGAATATTGGACAATTCCTGAAAAATGTTTTCCCAAAAAAGAAAACTCCGGACCCAAACGATGAATAATTTCGAGTGATGCTGGAAATAACCTGGATTTCAGATAACAAGTAAGCGTGCATTTTTTTCAGAGTGTTCTCAGTAATTCAATCCCTGATTCTGAATATTTTATATATTGGATCAGCAGCCATAAAAACGTTTTTACAGCATTTATAATTCATGATAATAATGCACGAACAAATTACGCTTACTACGCCCGCACTCCTGTTTTCAGCTATTTCGCTGATTTTGCTGGCTTATACCAATCGTTTCTTAGGATATGCCACACTGATTCGCGGATTGCATGAAAAATTCAAAGCTGATCCGAATGAACTTCTGAAAGGACAGATTGTAAATCTCCGCAAGCGACTTTATTTAACAAAAAACATGCAGATATTAGGCGTTAGCAGTCTGTTTCTTTGTGTCGGTACCATGTTCCTTATTTTTGTGGGCAATCAGGAAATAGCAGTCTGGGTATTTGGTGTCGCCATGCTGTGCATGATTGCATCACTTGGCGTCTCTCTATATGAAATTCAGATTTCAGTAAAAGCTTTAAATCTTCATCTTAGTGATATGGAGAATGAAGAAGTAATCCGGTAATAGTCAGCATAAGTCAACTTCCGGCAAAAAATACACTCCCTTTTAAAATCCGATCCTGTTCACAACAACAGCGGTACTGAAGTACAAAATCAAGACAATAATTTTTTGAGATTTCCACTAAGGTCTGCGATCTTGTTTGCAGTTTCAAACCAATAGACAGGTATTGGTGAAGAAACATTGAACGGAAAGCATTCCGGATTGGCAGCGAATGTTGCTTATTACTCTAAAGTATATCATCAACGACCCGTTTCATTCTAACAAAAACAGCTTTATCTTTGTTATATTTATTTATTAACTTATTATGGAAGCAAAACCCATGAATACTTCTGATGCTGTTCCTTCTAACAGAAAAATCACTGCCATTACTGAACTTAGCAGCAAAGAGTTTATTGTAAGAGCCAAGAAACTCGCAAAGCAATATAAAGTCGGCAATACAAAGAAATTCAAACTCAAGGATTTCCCGACCAATGAGAGCCAGTCCGGCAGTAAAATAAATAAAGCCGAAGCTGTTAATACCTTACAGCAAGGAGTTCAGTTGCTTTCGCAGATGCAGGACAAATTATATGCCCAGGACAAGTGGTCGCT
>JBBSBT010000041.1:0-12222 GCA_038250985.1 Bacteroidales bacterium | reverse complement strand
TTTTGAGGCTTTATGGTTTAACTTTTTAAAAACGTGAAAAAGAATCACGTTTTTTTTATATATAAAATCTTCTGTAAATTATTCCAAACAATAAATACAGAAGTATAATACCGCTTATTCATGTGTTTGCTTCTATTATTAAAACAGACTTATCAAATCACTATTGTCCCGTAAAAGTTGTTTCGTCCCTGACGGGACTTTGATTAATTTTGTATCTTGTTTTCTACCAACATGTTGTCCCTACGGGACAGTCAGCCCAAGGCGGAGTTAAGCAGCCCAAAGGGTTTAGCAAATTATTTATTTTTTATCGGACAACAGAATTATCAAATTAAAAATCAGGCTTTGGAAACAAGAAAAAAATAGTGTTAACCGGTGCTTCCGGAAAGCTGGGCAAGAAGTATTAAGTCTCACAACGCCGATTCTTTCACCATAAACCTGACAAAATTAACTCTGCCAGGGATGGCATTGCGGTATACTATGGCTATAATACGTCCTTAACTGTATTTTTCATCTTCCTGCGCGAGCCAACGTGTGTTAGCAATTTTAAGTTCGTTCACGAAAAGAGTTCTTCAGTTCGGTGGCCGGCTTCCGACTTTCGTCCCCTGTGTCCGGATTTCCACTTTTTCCCATTCACTTTTTCCCATCCAATTTATTACCTTTGCGTTCCTATTTGTTTACCATGAAACCGTTTCACAAGGTACTTCTTTCGTTATTCTCAGGATTATTACTCAGTGCCGGCTGGCCCGAACGCGGTTTTCCGCTCTTAATTTTTTTGGGATTTGTTCCGCTTCTGCTGGTGGAATACGATCAATGGAAAAACCGCAGCACCAATCACGCGTCCGGATTTTTGCCTTATGCAGCGCTGACTGTTTCATTATGGGCGCTGCTTACTACCTGGTGGGTCTATAATTCAACACCTATCGGCATTGTTGCAATATTGCTGGTAAACACTTCGCTTGTGGGCGGAGCTTTATATCTTTTTCATATCACGCATCGCCGGCTTTCGGGCGCAACGGCTGCTTACACGGCCTTAACCGGGTATATGTTAACAGCCGAGTTTATTCACCTGCGCTGGGACCTGAACTTCCCCTGGCTGAACCTGGGTAATGGATTTGCCGCTTATCCAAAGTGGATCCAATGGTACGAGTTCACAGGTGTATTCGGGGGATCGCTGTGGATTATGCTGGTGAATATTATGCTTTTCTTTTTTGTACGCGACCTTTTTGTGTTAAAAAACAGCAACAGGAGAGTGTGGGCAAGGTTTGCCGCCACCCTTGTTTTAATTATTGTCCCCATCCTGGTTTCCATTGTAATGTACAATCGGTACACCGAAAAAACAAACCCGGTGGATGTTGTTGTTGTTCAGCCCAATATTGATCCGTATAACGAGGAGTATGAACTTGATCCAATAGTTGTAACAAACCGGATGCTAGCCCTTGCTGCTGAAAAATCGGACAGCCTTACTGATTTTGCCATATTTCCCGAAAGCGCTATACAGGAATATGTTTTTGAAGACCAGATTGAGCGTTCACCCAGTATTGCCCGCATCCGTGATTTCAACAGGAGTTACAAGCGAATGAACCTGATAACTGGTATTTCTTCCCGTAAAATTTTTGCTCCCGGAGAACCTCTTAGCTCCACAGCGCGTAAATTCAGTGATGCCGATATGTACTATGATTCATATAATACGGCGCTCTTTGTGGCTCATGATGGCACTTTACAGAAATATCACAAATCAAAACTCACTCCCGGAGTTGAGATCATGCCCCTGCTTAATGTACTGCCTTTCCTTAAAAAGTTTGCCATTGACCTGGGTGGAACTACCGGTAGCCTGGGTGTAAATCCGGATCAGACACCGTTTGTTATCAGCGACACCTTTAAAGTTGCACCCTGCATTTGTTACGAATCGGTATATGGCGAATTTATGAACCGTTTTATTCAAAACGGTGCAAATGTAATATTTGTGATTACCAACGATGGCTGGTGGGGAAATACCGCCGGGCATCGCCAGCATTTGCTTTTTTCAGTAATCCGTTCCATTGAAACCAGGCGAAGCATAGCCCGCTCGGCCAATACAGGTATTTCATGCTTTATCAACCAGCGCGGCGATATCTCACAGCGCACTGCTTATTGGGTTCCGGCAGTAATCCGTCAGAAAATCAATGCCAACGATAAAATCACATTTTATGTGAAATACGGCGATTATATCGGCAGGATATTCATACTGGTAGCCGGTCTTTTTGTCCTGGTAACAATTTCTACTTCGCTACGTAAGAGGAAACAAAAGATTTGATATCGGTCCCGATAGTTATCGGGATCGGAAGGCAGAATTCGGAATTATATTACCCTAATAGCCAGACTTATAAATTTTTGAATTGTATCTTTTTTTTTGAAAGAATTGAGTTTACATTTGCCCCAAACCCCTGAAGGAGCTTTATGAAGACGAGCAGTTACAGGAAACTACGAAATCAAATTGAATATATTAATAAAAGTTTCCCGGGATACAAATCCTTCGAGGGTTTTAAACTTTCGAAGGGCTCGGCTGACAACTGAAAAATGAAAATTTCAACCCTTGATTCGCATTATAAACAGTTTTCCAATTAACTTTTCCCACCATACGCAAGCGCAAATCCCGCTACCTGATAGTATTCCCCCTTTTTACTCTTAATTTTTTTTCATTAACTTTTTCCACAATCCGCCATCCGAAATACCCTTATTCACCGCCCCAAACACGGCATTCACCGCTTTTCGGTTGCAGACATTTCACATTATTTTCAATTTTGCTGAACAATAAATTTTATTGATCGTTTATATACATTAAATACAGTGGAAACAATTTTAAATCATTTTGTTTCCTGTATTTAAAAACAAAGTAATTTTGCCGCCTGTAAAAAATAAATAATGGACGAAAAAATTGACCGTATTTTATCTGAAAGCTTACGGCTGTTTATGAAAAACGGAATCCGCAGTATTTCTATGGATGATATAGCCAAGGAGTTGGGGATGTCGAAAAAGACCATTTATCAGTATGTTGCCAATAAAACTGAGCTGGTTGAAAAAGTTCTGGCATACATGCATGAGCAGGAAAGAATAGTTTGCATTGACGGAGATTTGACCAAAATGAACGCTATTGATGTTCTTCTTGCTGTAAGCCGTAACGTGAGCAGGCAATTGAAGGATTTTAATCCGATCAATGCATTTGAACTTCAGAAATATTACCCTGCAATTTTCCGTGAGTTTGTTCTCAGGAAACGCGACCATGTATTCCTGCAGGTGAAACAAAACTTTGAACAGGGAATTGCCGAAGGAATATACCGTAATGACCTAAATATAGACCTGGTTGCCAGGCTTTATATTCAAAAACTGGAAGATGTTCACAACAAGGAATTTTTGGAATCGGTGAATTTCGGTTTCGAAAAAGTGTTCGAGGTCATGTTTGATAATCATATCCGCGGAATTGCAAATGCCGAAGGCCTTGACTATTACGAAAAACAAACAAAAATGTTAAATATTAATATCTGATCTATGAAATTACGCATCACTAAAACCCTGTTTTCAGCATTCCTCTTTTTTATTTTCCAGGTACATGCAACAGCGCAGGAGAAAAATTCTCAGACAATTTCATTCAGCCTCAAGCAGGCCCAGGAATATGCCCTGAATAATAATGCCAACATGAAGAATGCGCAAATGGATATAAACATTGCCGAAAAGAAAATTTGGGAAACCAAGGCAATGGGCTTACCCCAGGTAAGTGCAGCAGGAACCTACACGCACTTGTTTGTAGTTCCTGAAGCACATTTTCCGGGATCTGTATTATCAAGCACCCGGAATGAGAGAACTCAATATGGCGTTTCTGTAGGCGGTGATTCTTTATATATGAATTCAGTATATAATACGCCAGGGATTCCGCTCGGTGTAAAAGACAATGCCTCCATTAATCTGAATGTATCTCAGCTGATTTTTAGCGGTGAGTACATTGTTGGACTCCAGGCAACAAAAGTTTTTTTCCAGATTTCGCAAAACAGCCTTAAAGCAACGACAGATGATATAAATGAATCAGTTGCTAATACATATTATCTTGTGCTTATCATGGAACAAAATAAGGTAATTTTAACCCAATCGCTTTCCAATATTACTAAAACACTTAGTGATATGAAAGCAATGTACAAACAGGGTTTAATTGAAAATACCGATATAGATCAGATAGAGCTGACCTTAAATACCCTCGAGAATGGCATCCGTACTGTTGATAACCAGATTGCTGCATCCTACGACCTGCTCAAGTTTCAGCTTGGATTGCCTTTCGAAAACACTATTGTTTTGACAGATAGTCTGGACGGTGTTGCCACTCTATCTGATGTTGCTTTAATTACTTCTCAGCCTTTTCAGGTTCAAAACCATATTAGTTATAAAATAATGGAGAACCAGGAAGCAGTTGGGTTATTAAATATTAAAAGGCAAAAGAGTGCTTATCTACCTTCGTTGGCTGCTTTTTACAAGCATACAGAGAACCTTAAAACTTCCAGTTTTGATTTTACAATGAAGGACATTGCCGGTCTTTCGCTTAACGTCCCTATTTTCTCTAGTGGAATGCGGAATGTAATGCTTCAGCAACGTGTTATGGAACTTGAAAAGATCAGGAATACCAAATCAAATGTGGTTCAGGGACTTGAACTCGACTTTATCAATTCCCGTAACAGCTTTAATTCGGCTTACGATCAGTTTACAAATGAAAAACGAAACATTGAACTCACAAGCCGTATATATGATAAAACGCTGATAAAATACAAGGAAGGGATTTCGTCGAGTATGGACCTCTCCAATGCCCAGAACCAATATCTCGTTGCACAAAAGAATTATTTCACAGCTCTTTACACCCTGCTTGTTGCAAAGAACAAACTTGAGAAGCTGCTCAGTCACTAATAACACTTACATAAAAAAATATATTCAATTAATCAAAAGATAAATACAAAAAGATGAAAACCAATATTCTATTCCTCAGTCTTAGTTTTAGCCTGCTTCTTATTTTAGCGGCATGCGGCAGCAAATCAGATAAGAAATCAGAACTTGCCAAACTTAAAAAACAGCAAGACGAATTAGCTATCAAAATCAAAGCTCTGGAAACCGAACTTTCAGTAAATGATACCACCACGAAAGGCAAAACCACCAGTGTGGCAATAACCGAGGCTCAACAGGCCGTATATAACCATTTCCTTGAAGTACAGGGGAAAGTGGATGGCGAAGATAATATAGCCGTATCGGCCCAAATGCCCGGAGCAATTACAGCTGTTTATGTGAAAGAAGGAGATGCTGTCCGCAAAGGGCAGATCCTGGCACAAATCGATAATTCAGTGTTACAACAGCAAATAGCAAGCACCAAACAACAGCTCGATTTTGCCACTAACCTGTATACCAAGCAAAAAGCACTCTGGGATCAGCAAATCGGAAGCGAGATACAGTATCTGACCGCAAAAAACAATAAGGAAAATCTCGAAAAAGCAATAGCTACCCTGAATGATCAGATGGAAATGACCCGCATCAAATCACCAATTAACGGAAGTGTTGAAGAAGTAAACCTTAAAGTCGGGCAAATGGCATCGCCCGGACTTCCTGCTGTGCGTGTGGTGAATTTTACGAATGCCAAAGTTGTGGCCGAAATAGCCGAAGCCTATGCTCCGAAAGTAAAGCCCGGGGACAAGGTTATAGTTTTCTTTCCTGATTTCAATACCGAAATTGCTTCGCAGATACGCTTCACCAGCAAATATATTAACCCGATAAACCGCACATTTATCAGCGAAGTTCATCTTGGACCAAGCAAAGTGCAGTACCGCGCTAATATGATGGCTGTTGTAAAGATCAACGATTACCGCAATCCCTCAGCATTTACGGTGCCTATTACTCTGGTGCGCGAAACCCCTGAAGGGAAATATATTTATGTAGCTAAAAATGAAGATGGCAACCTGGTTGCACGTCGGCTGCCGGTTACTGTTGGCAGCACATACAACGGACTGGCCGAAATTACATCAGGAATCACTGCCGGCGATAAAATTATAACCACCGGGTTCAACAGCCTGATCGACGGCGAACTTATTCAGGTGAACTAAAATGGGTGTAGAAACCTCATTATTTACGATATGATCTCATTATTATGAAGAAAAATAATTTCAAAGAGTTTTTTGCTACAAGCTGGGCCATTGACAACAAAACCAGTATATATGTGCTGGCAGTTTTCATTACATTATTGGGCATCAGCAGCTATCGAAGCATCCCCAAGGAGCAGTTTCCCGAAATTGTGATACCCACTATACTTGTAAATACAGCCTATCCGGGTACTTCGCCCATTGATATGGAAAACCTGGTTACACGGCCTATTGAAAAACAACTAAAAGGGATAAACGGGGTTAAAAAAATAACCAGTAACTCGCTTCAGGATTTTTCATCCATAGCCGTTGAGTTTAATACGGATGTTGCAGTGCCCGATGCAAAACAGCGGGTTAAAGATGCCGTGGATAAAAGCAAATCCGACCTGCCCAATAACTTGCCTGCAGACCCGGGAGTAATGGATATCGATTTTTCAGAAATACCCATCATGTTTATACAGATTTCGGGTAATTATGATCTCGACCAGCTGAAAAAGTACGCCGATATAGCCCAGGACAAGATTGAATCGCTAAACGAAATCACCCGCGTCGACATTGTTGGAGCGCTTGAACGCGAAATACAGGTCAATGTGGATATGTACAAAGCGCAGGCAGCAAGTATTACCTTAACTGATATCGACAGGGCAATAGCCGCCGAGAATGTTACTATTTCGGCTGGTAATATCACTTCTTACGGAATGAAAAGATCAATCCGCGTTCAGGGGCAGTTTGATAACCTCGACGTGATGAGGAATATCATTATCAAATCAGCCAGCGGTGCTTCTATCTACCTGAAAGATGTTGCCGAAGTAAAGGATACTTACAAGGAGCAGGAAAGCTTTTCGCGCCTTAACGGTCAGAATGTAATTACATTGAACGTGGTTAAGAAAAGCGGGAAAAACCTGCTGGAAGCTTCGGATAAGATCAAAACCATTTTAAAAGATGACCTGATAAACAAAGAATATCCAAAAGACCTGAAAGTGACACTTACCGGTGAACAATCGCGTTACACACGAAACACGCTTGAAGAATTGAATAACACCATCATTATCGGTATGATACTGGTAACACTGGTACTTATGTTTTTCATGGGATTCACCAATGCATTTTTTGTCGGACTCGCAGTGCCTTTATCGATGGCTGTAGCATTTATGGTTATGCCCGCACTGGGTTTCACCATGAATATGATTGTCATGTTCGGTTTGATCTTTGCCCTTGGAATTGTGGTTGATGATGCCATTGTGGTTATTGAAAACATTCACCGGACGCATCAGAAACAGCCCAATATTATCCTGGCAGCTAAGCAGGCGGCAGGGGAGGTGTTTTTACCCATTTTGTCGGGTACACTTACAACACTGGCTCCGTTTTTCCCGCTGGCTTTCTGGCCCGGAATAGTTGGGAAATTTATGTTCTACATCCCTGTAACGCTTATTATTACACTGTTTGCATCCCTCTTTGTGGCTTATATAATCAACCCGGTTTTTGCAGTTTCTTTTATGAAACACGAATACGAAACTCCGGATAAAAGAAAAGTCAGGAAGAGGATGGTGATCGAAATATTAATAGCTCTTGGCCTGGCTCTGTTGGCTTATATTTCATATGCAGTTAATCATAGCGAGACTGCCTTTGGACTCGGGAATTTCTTTGTATTTGTTGCCTTGATGCTGCTATTTTTCCATACTTTATTGAAAACTTATATTAAATGGTGGCAGGAAAAGGCCTGGCCATGGTTTATGCGTCAGTACGAAAAACAGCTCCGTTTCTTCATAAGCGGAAAACATCCATGGTACTTGCTGACAGGCGTAGTCGCCCTGTTTTTCCTGACCTTTGTACTTACAGGCATGCGTAATCCCAAGGTACTGTTCTTTCCTGACAATATGCCGAATAGTATAAATGTCAGGGTTCAGATGCCGGTTGGAACAGATCAGAAGATCACTGACTCAGTCACCAAAATTGTCGAACAGCGGGTAATTAAAGTTCTGGGCAAAAACAACCCCGATGTTGAATCCGTGATAACGAACATTGCGCTGGGAGCAGGAGATGATATGGACTTCAGCCGTGCCAGCAGCGCTGAAAAAGGGAAAGTTACTGTTAATTTCGTTGAATATAAAAACCGTGTGGGTATTAATACAACCGAATATCTTGATAAGATACGAAAGGAAGTAAAAGGCATACCCGGGGCTGAGATAGCAACGGATAAAAACCGTTCGGGACCTCCTACCGGAAAGCCGGTAAATATAGAAATTACAGGCGAAAACCTGCCTGACCTCATAGCTGATGCTGGCTCTTTCAAACATTATCTCGATTCGCTTCAGATTCCCGGAATAGAAGACCTGAAAAGTGATTTCCAGGAAAACAAACCTGAAATCGCCATCAAAATAGACCGTGAGCGGGCCAATCATGAAGGCATCAGTACCGGGCAAATTGCTATGGAAATCCGTACCGCCGTCCTTGGAAAGGAAGTTTCCAAATACAAATTGAACGAGGATGAGTACCCGATTGAACTCAGGTATTCGCTCGACACCCGCGAAAACATCAATAACCTGATAAACCTGAAAATCACGTATCGCGATATGAATTCCGGACTTCTCAGGCAAATACCCTTATCGTCCATTGCAAAAATCGATTATGTTGACTCATACGGCGGCATCAAACGTCAGAACCTGAAAAGGATAATCACTTTATCAAGCGGAGTTTTAACCGGGTACACGGCAAACGAAATTGTTGCCCGTATTAATAAAATAGCTGCCGATTACCCGGTTCACGAAGGTGTTCAGATCAAACTTACCGGTGAGCAGGAAGACCAGGCTGAAACTTCAGCATTCCTTGGAAAAGCCATGCTTATTGCTATCGGACTTATCTTTTTTATCCTCATTACCCAGTTTAATTCCCTCAGTAAAACTGTAATTATATTGAGCGAAGTTATTTTCAGTGTAATTGGAGTTCTTCTTGGAATTGTCATTTTCAACATGTCAATTTCTATTATTATGACCGGTTTGGGAATTGTTGCACTGGGAGGTATTGTGGTGCGAAACGGAATATTGATTGTTGAGTTTATAGACACACTGAAAGAGCGTGGAATGAAAACGCGCGAAGCCATTGTTAAGGCAGGCTTAACCCGTATAACACCTGTTATTCTTACGGCTACAGCAACTATACTCGGGCTTGTGCCTTTAGCAGTTGGGTTTAACCTCAATTTCGAAACCATGTTTACCCAGCTAAATCCACAGATACATATTGGAGGTGATAATGTAATGTTCTGGGGACCCCTTTCCTGGACCATCATTTTCGGGTTGAGTTTCGCTACTTTTCTGACATTGATTTTTGTGCCGGCCATGTATATCATTGCATACGAAATGAAAATCAGGCTCAAGAGAAGAAAATCCAATAAAATGATCGTGAACAACGATTAGGAAGCAGATTAATAATCAAAAAGGCGGCACTGGATTTTTTTCAGTAGCCGCCTTTTTTTAGGGTCATTTATTAATGCCTTTGTTATTACTGTCAGGTTGCAACTATTCAGCCTGATCAAGATTCACTTTTTAAGAGTACTTTAGGTGCAAGAAGGTGTCTTAATTCCACTATCATTATATCAAGTTAAGGGTGCACTTTAGGCACTTTTTACTTTAGGCACTGAATAGTCAGGCAGGTTAAATACTGATGAATTAAAGATGCATTGTAAATAAATTTTACTAAAATTCCTTATTTTTATTAAAGTTATATTTGCTAATTAGCTGTTATCCACGCTACTCCCACCGCTTTCATAAAAAACTCAAAATATTAATATTCTGCCCGGATCATATTCAAGTATCTTTATACTTAAATATAAGTCAAATTAATTTATTCATTCACTAATACTTATCTGTCATGAAAATAAAACATTTTTCCTTGATTCTTTCTTTAGCCGCTGTTGTATTATTTAGCGGATATGCCCTGATGTATCCTGGTGGTGCTCCTGCTGCAGTTACCGGATCGCCCGGTGATGGTGCTAATTGTGCAAAATGCCACGGTGGAACAGCCACAGCAACTCCCGGGCTGATAACTTCCAATATACCGGCAGGCGGATATATTGCCGGACAAACCTACCAGGTTACTGCTACCAACACCATTACCGGTTCTGGTAAATACGGATTTGAAGTATCCCCCCAAAATGCCGCAGGAACCCAATTAGGCACACTGGTTGCAGGTTCAGGAAGTAAAATTGTATCAGGCGGCACCAAATATATAACCCAATCCAACGCAAATTCCACAACCAATACCTGGACTTTCAGCTGGATTGCACCCGCAGCCGGAACCGGTCCGGTTACCTTTTACGGAGCCATGGCCCGGAATTATCCGGGTCCGGTAACATTGAGTTCACTTACCGTGCAGGAAATGAATACCACCGGGATAAAGGAATATGCTGCTGCTGTCGTTATAAATGCCGGCGAATCAAGAGGATCTATTATTGTGGCTCTAAACACCATTTCAGAGCAGGCTAAAGTATCTGTTTTCGATCTTTCCGGAAGGCAACTTTTGAATACATCGGTTTCCGGCGGAGGCATTCACGAACTGAACCAGGAATTTAAAACCGGTGTTTATATCGTGGTTGTTAAGAGCGGCAATTCAGTGATTAAAAAGAAAATTATGGTAAACTGATTTGTAACTATTCAGCTTTTAAACTTTCTATTTTGCCACAGATTTCACAGATTTGCACAGATTTAGAACTGCTTGCAGCCGTTTTAAAAAACAAAAAACAGAAAACAAGCATTGATTTTTTCTGTGTAATCTGAGTAATCTGTGGCAAGTATTCATCTTTAATTGCATTGATGGAGCTGTTTAGTTACACTGATTTAATTTGTCTTAGGAACCGTTATCATCTAAAATTAAGCTTTCTCTCCAATCCATCCTGGTTTCAACTCATCCAGAAAGGAAAGAAGTAAATTGCCCTGTATATTAGTTATTCTAGCGGGCAACCTGGCATTCCTTTCGTCCCTATGTACCTTTAAATGAAATGATCAGTATACGAAAAGGCCGGTATTTGCAATGTCAATAAAATTTTGACAGATGCTCAATGAGATACATTTGGATTACAGAAAATCCTCTTGTTTATCTGAAGTTTCGTGAAAACTGCATTTATACTGCCTGCCCATTTTGGTAAACACTTATCCGGAAACAGATAAGTTTATCAAAATGGGTAAGGATATATTCATGTATTGTCATTCTGCTGCGTGCCCTTTAAGTGTTGCACTATCAGCAGCTCGCATTATGAATGATGGATATACTGTTCCCGGATAATCAGGTTTAACAACAGGCCTGCTTATAAAATAATTCAGGTACCGCTTTTATGAAAAATTAACACGGGAAATATTGCGGGGATAACATTTAATAAACCGCTACAAACAGGCATTAGGTCTGATTCTCAAAGAGTAGCATTTCCCGCTTGTTGTCTGCAAATGGATTTCTAATCCCGGATAATGATCATTCAAAACCTGTTATTGGTTCAGTACCAATTAATTTACTAACTTTGCATTTCCAAAATAGTGAATAGCTTACCATGGAGAAAACAAAGATTTTATTTGTAACCCAGGATATAACGCCTTTTATGAAGGACAGCCCCATGGGGCTTATTTCCAGGCATTTACCCCAGGGCACACAGGAAAAAGGGCGTGAGATCCGTACCTTCATGCCAAGGTTTGGCAGCATTAACGAACGTAGAAACCAGCTTCATGAAGTAATCCGTCTTTCGGGCATGAACCTGATCATTGATGATACTGACCACTCCCTCATTATCAAGGTCGCGTCGATTCAGCAGGCCAGAATGCAAATTTATTTTATCGATAACGAAGATTATTTCCATCGTAAATATGTTTACCGCGACAAGAACAACGTATTTTTTGAAGACAATGATGAACGCGCTATCTTTTTTGCCCGCGGAGTGATTGAAACGGTGAAAAAACTTGGATGGAGTCCTGATATTGTTCACTGTCACGGTTGGATGTCGGCACTTACGCCAATTTATATTAAAAGAGTATATCACGAAAATCCTCTTTTTGCTGCTACAAAAGTAATTCTGTCGATATACGACGACGATTTCACGGAA
>JBBSBT010000040.1:0-12269 GCA_038250985.1 Bacteroidales bacterium | reverse complement strand
AGTTGCCATGTTTTTATATAAGTGGCGCAAAACCTTGTTAGTTTTAGGTTTATCAGCGGCAGTTTTATCAGCAATTTTCTCATCGCCGTTTTTTATTACTCCTTTGTTTAAGTCTACTGTCATTATGTATCCGGCCTCGAGCAACTCTATCTCAAAGTCGCTGCTCAATGAAAATGCAAGCCCTAAACAGGATATTCTTGAATTCGGGGAAGATCAGCAAACTGAGCAGATGCTGCAGATATTAAACTCAAACCGGATCAGGGATAAAGTAATCAGTAGATTTAATCTGGCCGGACATTACGGGATTGAACCCGGCGGAAAGTATTTTCAAACCCGCCTTTACAACCGTTTCAATTCCAATATTACGTTTAAACGGACCGAATACATGGCCGTTAAAATATCAGTGCTTGATAAAGATCCTCAATTGGCTGCAGATATGGCCAATGAAATAGCCGCCTTGCTTGACTCGGTTAAAAATGACATGCAAAAAGCGCGCGCCATGAAAGGGTTTAAAATTGTTGAGGCAGAGTATCTTTTACAACAGAAACAGGTGCTGGAAATGGAAGATTCATTAACCCTGATAAGGAAACTGGGCGTTCAGGATTACGAATCACAGGCTGAAATGCTGAATCGCCAGCTGGCTATGGAGATTGCCAAAGGGAATTCCCGCGGTATAAATGCCCTGGAAGAAAAATTGAAAGTACTTGCCACCTATGGCGGGCCATATGTTTCATTACGCGATGCGCTGGTGAATGAAAAAAAACAACTGAGCTTTATCAAAGCCCGATACGAAGAAGCGAAAATAGATGCATTCGAAGAAATCCCTCAGAAATTCATTGTCGAAAAGGCCGAAAAAGCCGATCGCAAATCGTATCCTATAATCTGGATTATTGTATTACTTTCAACTTTGGGAACACTGCTTGCCGGAATGCTGGTGATATTTATAGTTGAACGAAGCCCCGAGTTTTTACACAAACTTAAGCAAACCTATAGCTGAATGAAAAAGCCCCCTGGTAAGGGAATTGGCGGATTGCCTTTTTTGAAAATCAAAAAAACTAAAAATTTAAATCATAACAGTCGGATGGATAACTTCTTTAATAATACAAACCTGGTGCAAATCGTATTAAAATGGAAATGGCATTTGATTATTCTTGCCGTTATCGCAGCGCTTTTATCGCTGCTCATATCCAGCCCCATATTTATGAAGCCGCGGTTCAAATCAGTTGCAATCCTGTACCCTTCGAATATATTGCCTTATTCCCAGGAAAGCCAGACCGAGCAGATGCTGCAATGGATTAATTCGAGCGACGTCCGCGACAGCGTTATAAAAAAGTTTGATCTTGCGAAGCATTACGGGATTTCTCCTGATGAAAAATATTTCGAATCCATCCTGGAATCGTATTATAATAATTTTGTATCCGTATCCAAAACCCAATACGAGAGTATTGAAGTAAGTGTAACGGATGTTGATCCTTTAATTGCCAGGGATATGGCGGATGCTATACTTTACTATACTGATCTGAAAATCAGGACAACTCACGATCTGAAATATAAGGAGGTTGTTGTCGCACTAGGAAAAATTCTGGATATCAAACGTGCTGAAATTGACTCTGTTAAATATCTCTACCGGCAAATTGCAACTACCTACGGCATTTATGATATGGAAGGTCAAAGCCGGGAGATTACACGAGGTGATCTGCGGACGGTAGACGGTGGTGGAGGGAATATTAATTCAAAAGATGTGCAGAAGTTAAAACAAGGTATGGAAGAAAAAAGCGGTGACCTTATTTTTCTTTCAAACCGAATCCAACAATTAAGCAATGAATATAGCGAGATGATGCGCAGATACGATATTGCCAGGTTTGATGTTGATAAAAATTTCACATTTATCAATGTGGTAACACCACCGATAGTTGCCGATAAAAAATCCTATCCCAAGAAATTATTTATCATGTTTTACCTCGTTGCGGGAACTTTGCTTTTCAGCTTGCTGGCTATTGTTTTTATTGAGCAGCGAAGAAACCCTTCATCAGGATTAACCAACTGATAAAGGCGAAATCTATTTTGACCGAAAAACTTAAAATATCAATAGTATACCTCGTTACGGCGATCTTTGTATTGCTTAATACCTATTTGGTGTACAAGGAAATATACTTCGGAATAATAATTCCCGTAGCATGTATATTGTTCCTCATGTACATTTTCAGCCTCGAAAAAATACTTTTAATTGCGGTTTTTGTAACTCCGTTAGCCATTAATATTGGTGACTACGATCTGGGGGTCAGCATTTCAGTGCCAAGTGAGCCGCTACTCATTGGTATTCTGTTTTTTATGGTGCTGAAGATTCTTCTGGAAGGCGGCATTGAACGCAGGATTATCAGGCACCCAATCACATTGGCCATACTGTTCAACCTGGCGTGGATGCTGATTACATCTATCACTTCAGATATTCCGTTAGTCTCATTCAAATACCTTTTTTCACGCTTATGGTTCATCATTCCGGTTTACATTGGCGGGTTGATGCTTTTTCGCACTAAAGCGAATATCAGGCTTTTTATATGGGCTTATGTTTCGTCGCTGATCCTGGTGATTTTTTATACAACCTGGGTACATATGGGATATAATTTCAGCGAAAAGGCCGGGCATTGGGTTATGACTCCTTTTTATAATGATCATACTGCATATGGAGTTATACTGGCTTTATTTGTTCCTGTTATGCTGGGCCTGGCGTTAGATAAATCCGTCTCGGGCCGACAGCGTTTTCTGGCAGCCGCAGCGGAAGTGATTCTGCTGATTGCACTGTTCCTTTCGTATAGCCGGGCTGCATGGGTAGGAGTAGGAGTTGCTGTAATAGTCCTGGTTTTAGTCAAGCTGCATATCAGGTTCAAATGGATTGCTGTTGCCTCAATTTTTGTATTTGCTGTATTCTTCTCTTTTAAATTTGAGATCCTTGACAAACTCGAAAAGAACAAGCAGGATGCATCTGCTGATTTTATGAAGCACATCGAATCCATTTCAAATATTTCATCTGATGCTTCAAACCTTGAGCGCATAAACCGTTGGCAGGCAGCTTTGCGTATGTTCTCCGAAAGACCTGTGGTAGGGTGGGGGCCAGGCACCTACCAGTTCGAATATGCACCTTTTCAGCGGGCTAAGGAAAAAACTATTATCAGTACCAACCTCGGGGATATGGGAAATGCTCACAGCGAATACATTGGGCCGCTTGCCGAATCAGGGATTCCCGGGTTACTCAGTGTTTTATTTATTCTTATTGCAGTAATTTATACAGGGTTGAATGTATATAAAAAGGCTGGAAACCGACAGACTCGGTTGCTCGCGCTTTCAATTACACTGGCACTGATTACCTATTTTACACACGGCATTATGAATGACTTCCTGAATACGGATAAGGCAAGTGTGCCTTTTTGGGGAATGGTGGCTATAATCGCTGCGCTTGATTTGTATTACAGTTCATCCGACGAGGAAGTGGTTTCCTGATACTATTTCTTATATAACTTTCAGGCAGCTATTCTTTATAAATAGCTTTCCGGTACAATTAGTTTTTCCTTAGGAGTTGTTACAGTTATTTCCTGGATTAATGGTGATATTGTCCAGAGTAATTCTGCCAGACAGGCAAATCAAATCCCGGTTTATTATGTAAAAAAATACCCCCTGTATCGGCAGGAGAAATTTTGATTGTAAGTAAAGGCTTATAGCTTATTTTAGCTTTTCAAATATTTCGGGTAATTTGCGTAGCATTGCCAGTTCTTTCCATTTCTTGCGGGCTTCGATAGCAGGGATTCCAAAATAAGTAATTCCACCTGGCAGCGATTTGTCAACCGCTGATGTAGCAAGTATAACGGCACCTTTACCGATGACAAGATCCTTGTTTACTGCAACTTTTGCCCATATAATGACATCATCTTCAATACGTGTTACACCGGCTATAGCGGTATGAGCTCCAATCAGGCAGTTTGAGCCGATTTGTGTATCGTGGCCTACCTGCACATGGTTATCGAACTTGGTGCCCTTGCCGATGACAGTATCGCCTGATACACCCCTGTCGATGGAGCAAAGCGCCCCGATTTCTACATTATCATGTATTATCACTTTACCGCAGGATTCAAGCTTGCGGTATCCTTCAGTTTTCCGCTGAAAATAATAGGCATCGGCACCCAACACGCTATTGGCATGAATTACCACATTATCGCCGATAATGGTGTGGTCGTAAATACTCACATTAGAATGGATAATGCAATCTTTGCCAATTATCACCTGGTTTCCGATAAAAGCGCCCGGCTGAATTACGGTGCCTTCACCGATACGTGCAGCAGGACTTATAGCTGAGTTTGATTCTGTGAACGGAGAGAACCTGCGTACAAGCGAAGTGTAAGCCGCAAACGGGTCGTCATGAAAAAGAAGCGCTTTTCCATCGGGGCAATCCACTTCCTGGTTAATGATGATAATGCTGGCTTCTGATGTCAGTGCTTTGGTATAGTACTTCGGATGATCAACAAAAGTCAGATCTCCCAGTGAAACCATATGTATTTCGTTGATTCCTGAAACCGGAAACATGGCGTCGCCGTAAAAGGTTGCGCCGATAAAGCTTGCTATTTCACTAAGTGCTATTGGTGAAGGGAATTTCATAATAAAAGCTGTATTTTAAATTAAATGCAAGCAGGT
Organism: Bacteroidales bacterium; assembly: GCA_038250985.1. Taxonomy (GTDB): domain Bacteria; phylum Bacteroidota; class Bacteroidia; order Bacteroidales; family UBA4417; genus UBA4417. The sequence continues at coordinate 7,586 of JBBSBT010000040.1, read as the reverse complement.
GTGCTTGCTTAACAGCCTTATTTAACCCTTTCGAAATAAGTGCCGGTACGTGTGTCAATACGTATTTTTGTACCTTCATCTATAAATAGAGGAACCTGAACAATAGCGCCTGTTTCGAGAGTAGCTTTTTTTAATGTATTGGATGCTGTATCGCCGCGGAAACCTGGTTCGGTATAGGTGATTTCCAGTTCAACAAAAGCAGGAAGCTCACAGGTAAGGGGTGTTTCGGTATCGGCATGCACCATAATTTCAACTCCCTGGCCTTCTTTCAGAAACTGAGCATTATCAACCATTTCTTCTTCTATCGAAATCTGGTCAAATGTCTCGGTATTCATAAAATTGTATCCGTTGTCGTCCTTGTAAAGAAACTGGTAAGGGCGACGTTCAACGCGGGCAATATCAATAGGAGCGCCGGCGGTAAAAGTATTTGGAATTACTTTCCCTGTTTTCAGATTTTTGAGTTTCGTACGGACAAAAGCAGGGCCTTTGCCTGGTTTGACATGTTGGAACTCTACAATTTTATAGAGATCGTTGTTGAATTCGATGCAAAGTCCATTGCGGAATTCAGAAGTTGTAGCCATATTCTGGTATTAAATGAAATTGTAATTGTAAATAAAGGAGGCAAAAATACACATTTTCCTGATAATCTTATAATAACAGAAGATGATTTGGGAATATCTGCCGGACAAGGCTGAAATTATTAACCATTCAGCGCGGTCTTCACTAAGATAAACTTGTTAAATATTTATTATCCGAAAACCAGGGTAACGTTACCCATTTCAATTAACGAACTATCTGCTTGCCAATTTTTTTATAATCATCAATCACAATGGATTGGGTACAGAAATCGTGTTCTTCGCTTTGCGAATTGGAACAAATGATCATAATCCGATTGCTGTGATTTTCGGCAACCAGGTTCCTGTACCATTCAATGGCTTTGCGGTCGAGGTTGGCAGCCGGCTCGTCGAGGAGCACCACTTCTGATTCGGTGAGCAGGGCAATGGCGAGACGAACTCTCTGTTTCATCCCGGAAGAGAAATATTTTATCGGTTTGTTACGGTTACGCAATAACCCGGTGGCTTCCATCACAGCATTTACATCCATGTTGTTGCGGAATTTACGGAAACGGCTGTGAAACGTCAGCATTTCTTCAAGGGTAAACTCTTCGATGAGCTCGAGGTAAGGACCGCTAAAAGTTACATGCCGGAAAAAGTCATCAACCAGTATTTCCGTATTTTCATGACTGTACGTAACCGTGCCTCCTGAAGGATGCAAATGACCTGAAATAATCTGAAGCAGTGTTGATTTACCCGAACCGTTCGAACCCAGGATGGCATATGCGTTGTCTTGTTCAAATTCGAAGTCCACATCCCGGAATATCCATTCGTAGTTAAACTTCCTGCTTATTTTATTCAGCGTAATATGCATGTATTTTTCAGTTCTGAAATTAAGGAATTGATGCTTTTAAAATAGCCGGAAATCTTGTTTTACTTTGAATTCTGAAGGTGGCCCAGTAAATCTCTAATAGCTGTTCTTCAGGACCCAACTGATTTTGTAGTGCCTTAAAATAAAGTGAATCAGCTATGTTGCATATAGCTGTTATTTTTCCAATTTTATTCCCGTGATTTTGAATAGCCTTTCATAATACCACGTGTGGATCGGCTGATGAACGAAAGGATTTCATCACGTTCAACAGTTGGATGCATAGTGGTTTCTACAATTTCGACGGCACGGCTTACATTATATCCGCTCAGGAAAATGATGCGGTAAATATCCTGAATTTCATTTATTTTTTCACTCGAAAAGCCTCTGCGACGCATACCCACGGAGTTAATTCCTACGTATGAAACCGGCTCGCGGGCGGCCTTGGTAAATGGAGGTACATCTTTGCGTACCAGCGATCCTCCCGAAATCATAGTGTGCTGGCCAATAGAAACAAACTGGTGCACAGCGGTTAGTCCGCCTATAATGGCATAGTCGTCAACTACAATATGACCGGCAAGTGTTGCTGCATTGGCCAGGATACAATTATTCCCTACAATACAATCATGAGCAATGTGGGCATAAGCCATAATGAGGCAGTTGTTTCCGATTACAGTTTCCATCATGGCTTTGGTCCCCCGGTTTACGGTTACAAATTCACGTATAGTGGTGTTATCGCCGATTCTCACTATTGATTCTTCACCTGCATATTTTAGATCCTGGGGAATAGCTGAAATAACCGCTCCCGGGAATATGCGGCAATTTTTCCCGATGCGGGCACCTTCCATAATTGTAACATTGGAACCTATCCAGGTGCCTTCGCCTATTTCCACATTTTTTTCAATGTTTACAAAAGGCTCAATTACCACATTTTTGGCAACATTTGCCTGAGGATGTACATATGCTAAGGGTTGGTTCATAGGGGTTGAAGAGTTTCAGGGTTTAAGTGTTTCAGTGCTAAAGGGATTACCTTCGGTGAGCTCGCTTCGCTCGGTTGATGTGATTGATGAGATTGAAGGGATTCATGAGATTGAAGTGTTCCGAAATCACCCTTTCCCCGTTTCTCTCACTCTCCTTGTCAGTTTTATCGTTTCAATGTTCAGGGCTCCGGAACAAGGACCCTGGTACTTTGGCACTTTTTATTATGAGGTATTATTTCTTTCTTACTATCTGTGCCATCAATTCGGCTTCCGTAACAATTTTATCACCTACCCAGGCGGTTCCGCGCATATGGCATATGCCCCTGCGGATAGGTGTAATCATTTCGAGAACAAATACAAGGGTATCGCCGGGAACAACTCTTTGCCTGAACTTTACGGATTCCATCTTCAGGAAATAAGTGATATAGTTTTCAGGATCCGGCAATGTATGCAGCACGAATATTCCACCGGTTTGTGCCATGGCTTCGACCTGGAGAACACCTGGCATAACTGGCTCGTCGGGGAAATGACCTACAAAGAACGATTCGTTCATCGTTACGTTTTTTACCCCGATAACATGTTTCTCGTTAATTTCCATTATCTTATCCACTAAGAGAAATGGTGGACGATGCGGCAATATTTTTTTAATATCATTAATGTCGTAAACCGGTTTTGCATTGAGGTTGATTTTTGGGCCTTTCGGAGCATTTTTAATATGCTCGCGGATAAGTTTTGCAAAATTGGTATTCACCAGGTGACCCGGGCGGGTAGCAATAATATGACCCTTAAGCGGCATCCCAACCAAAGCAAGATCGCCTATAACATCCAGTAGTTTATGCCTGGCCGGTTCGTTGTGGAAACGGAGTTCAAGGTTATTTAAAATGCCTTCTTTCAGCACTGTGATTTTAGGCTTGTTAAAATGTTTGGCAAGGCTATCCAACTCGGCCTGGCTGAGCAAACGTTCTACGAAAACGATAGCATTGCTTACGTCCCCGCCTTTGATAAGGTTGTTATTGATCAGAAATTCAAGGTCATGCAGAAACACAAAAGTACGGCAGTCGGCGATTTCTTTTCTGAAGTCTTCGATATCGGCAATAGAGGCATATTGTGTTCCCAGGATACGGGTTTCGAAATCGATCATTACCGAAAGACGGAAATTATCGTCAGGTACAAGTACCATTTCGCTTTTCCGTTTGGCATCGGTAAGGGTGAGCGTACTCCTGAATTCGAAATATTCGCGCACGGCATCCATTTCAATAATTCCGGCTGTATCAAGAGCAGCAACAAAAAAACGGGCGCTGCCATCCATGATAGGCATTTCCTCGTTGTCAACTTCAACCAGTATATTATCGATACCAAGCCCGGCAACTGAGGCCATAACGTGTTCGATAGTTACCAGGCGCACGCCCTGGAATTCAATGGTAGTGCCTCGTGATGTATCAACTACATAATCAGCTATTGCATCAATAATAGGTGCTCCTTCCAGGTCGACGCGGCAAAATTTAATGCCATGATCAGCCGGGGCGGGTTTAAATGTTAAAGTAACCTGTTTGCCTGTATGTAATCCCGAGCCTTTTATTGTTACTGGCTCTTTAATGGTACGTTGTTTATCAAACATATTCGGGTATAAATGAACTTGAAATACTTAGCTGTTTTTTTCGTCGATAACTTTTTCAGCCTGCAATTGTTTTATTGTTTTTTCCATATCTCCAATCCGGTAATATAATTTATCAAGGTTATTGAAGATGGCAATAATTCTGCGGAATCTGCTTATGTCGATCCCCGGTGATCCAAGAAGAACGCTTCCTGGTTTGGTTACGCTGCCTCCCAGGCCTGCCTGGGCACCGATTTTTACATCGTCAGCTATTACAAGATGTCCGGCAATTCCTACCTGGCCTCCGACCATCATGTTTTTCCCGAGTTTTGTTGATCCTGCAATTCCTGATTGTGCTGCGATAACCGTGTTTTCACCAATTTCGACATTGTGTCCAACTTGAATCAGGTTATCGAGTTTTACGCCCCGCCGTATGATGGTGGAGCCTATTGTTGCGCGGTCGATAGTGGTATTTGCCCCGATTTCAACATTATCTTCAATAATAACATTTCCAATCTGTGCAACTTTTTTATAGTTGTTATCACTTTGAGGTGCAAACCCAAATCCGTCGGCACCTATAACTACTCCCCCGTGAATGGTACAGTCTTTCCCGATGGTGCAGTCATAGTAAATAATCACCCCGGGATTTATGGTTGTTCCAGAGCCTACTGTTACATTTTCGCCGATATAACTGTGAGGGAATATCCTGACGTCATCGCCAATAATCACATTATCGTTGATAACTACAAAATCACCGATATAGGAATTTTCCCCTATTTTGGCTGATTGTGCAATCGAAGCCAGAGGTGAAGTCCCTGTTTTGCTTTTACGCAACTTGTCGTAGATCCCGAGCAGGTTGGCGAAGGCGGTGTACGGATCATCCACCCGGATCAGTGTACACGAAAGTGGCTGTTCAGCTTCGAAGTCACTATGAACCAGTACAATAGATGACTTTGTAGTATAAATGAACGGGTAATATTTTGGATTGGCCAGGAAACTGAGTGCCTCAGGAGCGCCATCTTCAATCTTTGCTAATCGGTTTACTTTTTCGTCCGGGTTTCCGTCGATAGTGCCCCCTACAAGGCCGGCGATGTCTTTTGCAGTAAATTCCATCAGGATAAATTAGGTTAATTTCCAGTGGGGTTAAAAAGTTTGCAAATATAGATATTATTATTCACATGGGATTCACATGTTTATAACATCTGTTTAACTGGCACTCTGCTTAGATTGCCCATTTGGGAAAGTAAGTAAAGAACTTCGAAACTGTTTTATTGTAAATGGCAATGTTCAGCTGTTCTGATAATCCTGAGATATCCCATCGCTCTCCGCTTTTATCAACAATCGTGATACGGTCGTTGTTTGGATCATAAGCGCTGTTTGAAATTTCTCCTTGCCCGGTGAAATAGTTGTACTCATCACCGCTCAGGTTTAGTTTTTCCGTGACAGTTTTCCTGATCCCGTTAATTTTTTCTTCTGTATAAGGAGCCGAAGTGATGACAGCCCTGAAAAGTTCCCGGTTCAGCAAGGAAGAACACAAAGAACTCAGAATCCTATCGTTGTGCGACGACCATTCCTTAATGGCACTGTAAATATCGTAATCGTCCAGCTTAGCGAAAGTTGAGAGTAAAGCCGGTGTAGTTAAAAATTGTTCCTTCCCGATGGGCTGAGCCAGGAAAAACTTCAGCGATGAAGAAGCCGGTAATTCCTTGCCTTGTGCGGCCAGAGCCCTGGCCCGGTTTAGAATACTGATCAGCATATATTCGACTGCAAGCACTGTTTTATGGTAATAAACCTGCCAGTACATGAGCCTGCGAGCTACAATAAATTTTTCGATGGAGTAAATGCCTTTCAATTCCACTGCCAGTTCATCATCATCCACAGTCAGCATTTTAAGTATACGGTCGGTACTGATTACTCCTTCGCTTACTCCGGTATAAAAGCTATCCCGCATAAGGTAATCCATACGGTCCATATCGAGCTGACCCGAGACCAGCTGGTGCAGGAACTTACGGGGATAAGTGTTTTCAAAAATAGTAATAGCGGTGGATAGTTTGTTTTTAAATTCTGAGTTCAGTTGTCGCATAAACAAGGAAGTGATCTCTTCGTGCGATATACCATGAACAATATGATCCTCGAGGGCATGCGAAAAAGGCCCGTGACCAATGTCGTGCAATAAAATTGCCAGGGTCGCGCCTTGTGCTTCTTTATCTGATATTTTAAATCCTTTTGATCGCAGTGTTTCAATGGCTTGCCCCATCAGGTGCATGGCACCTATAGCATGCTGAAACCGTGTGTGCAAAGCACCAGGGTATACCATTGATGCAAGTCCCAATTGTTCTATCCTCCTGAGACGCTGAAAGAAAGGATGCTCAATAACATCAAAAACCAGTTTATCCGAAATTGTGATAAAGCCATAAAGAGGGTCGTTGATAATTTTTCGTTGAAATGAAGATGACGTTGACACGCTATTTTGTTAAATTTGTATAAAAGTCTGGTTAATTGGAAAACAGACACAATAAAACCGGCAAAGAAAGCATTAGTAAGAAAGTATCAGTATGCAGCTCAAAAAGTACATCCCGGCATTTCCCGGCTAAGTGTACAAAGATAACAAATGCCTTTACTGATTGTTATAAATCATTGATAATTAAATAAAAATGGAAAACGGAGTAATATTGTGGGCCGACGATGAGATTGATCTTTTGAAACCTCATATCATGTTTCTGAAGGATAAAGGGTACGAAGTGCTGACAACCAACAACGGGGATGAGGCTATCGATGTGTTGAAAGCCAAGACCGTAGATATCGTTTTTCTGGATGAGAATATGCCGGGGTTATCGGGCATCGAAACCCTGTCGATCATCAAAGCAAGCTATCCGAACCTGCCTGTAGTTATGATCACGAAAAGTGAAGAGGAGCATATTATGGAAGATGCCATTGGTGCAAGCATTTCCGATTACCTGATCAAACCTGTAAACCCGAAACAGATATTGCTGAGTGTTAAGAAAAATCTAGAAAATAAACGTTTGGTCAGTGAAAAAACAACTTTCGCATACCAGCAGCAATTTCGTAATATTGGCATGGAAATCAGTAACCGACTTGATTTTAACGAATGGGTTGAAGTTTACAAAAAACTCATTTACTGGGAACTCGAACTCGAAAAAGCCCAGGATCAGAGTATTGTTGATATTATGCGTTCGCAGAAAGACGAGGCCAACCAGGTTTTTTGCAAATATGTTGAACGGAATTACCTCGATTGGCTGAATGGTCGCAGCACCGAAAAACCGATTCAGTCGCATACGCTACTGCGTGAAAAAGTTTTCCCCCTGATAAAAGAGAACAGTTCAATGTTCCTTATACTGATTGATAACCTGCGTTACGATCAGTGGAAAATGCTTCAGCCGATTTTTGAAGAATATTACCGTGTGGAGCGTGACGAATTGTACTACAGCATCCTGCCTACAACAACTCAATATGCCCGTAATGCCTTGTTTTCGGGACTTATGCCAACCGAAATCATAAAAAAATATCCCAAATACTGGGTGGATGAAGATGAAGAAGGAAGTAAAAACCAGTTTGAGAGCGAACTGCTT
>JBBSBT010000039.1:0-12376 GCA_038250985.1 Bacteroidales bacterium | reverse complement strand
GGTTTGCCATCAATGGTATTAACAAGATCGTTGTAAACTTTTAAAGCAACTGAATCAGCATAATCATCGTCGTTGCCAAAAAACGGTGTGCGGTTTATTATCGTTTGCCGCAGCAATTCTTCTCCTTCAAAGTTTTTCAGTACTGCATTTAAAACACGGTCCATGATAAAGGACTTATCTTCAAACACATGCTTTTTCAAGGCTGCAAGGCTGTCAGTAACTGTTCCAAGTCCACAGCATTGTATGTAACTGGTATTGTAACGGGGTCCACCATCGTAATAATCGCGGCCTTTACTTATACAATCCTCAATTACCACCGAAAGGAACGGTGCCGGTGCATATTTGGCAAACATGCGGTCGATGTAATTGCTCACACGCATTTTCTGATCCACCACAAATTGAAGTTGTTTTATAAACGCATCGTAAAGTTCCTCATACGATTTGAACAAACGCGGATCACCGGTTTGTATCCCGACCATTTTGCCGGTTACCGGATTTATACCGTTATTCAGAGTTACTTCAAAGATTTTAGGAACATTGAGGTAACCTGTCAACAGGTAAGCTTCCTTGCCGAAAGCGCCCACTTCGATGCAGCCGCTGCAGCCGCCTTCGCGGGCATCCTGAAGCGATTTTCCCTGCCGCAGCATTTCCAGAATATAAATATCCGGATTGAAAACTGAGGGATACCCGTGTCCCTGCCGTATAACATGCGCCGCGGCATGAAGAAATTTGTCGGGCGTTTTCGCGCTGATATGCACGGAGTTGCCCGGTTGCAGAATGTGCAGTTCCTCAACAACTTCGAGCATAATGTACGAAACCTCGCTTGTGCCATCGGTGCCATCAGCCTTCACCCCGCCGATATTAATATTTGTAAAGTCGTTATAGGTCCCGCTTTCGCGTGCCGTAATTCCTACTTTTGGCGGAGCCGGGTGGTTGTTTACTTTTATCCAGAAACACGAAATCAGTTCCTTGGCTTCGTCGCGGGTAAGAGTTCCTTCGGCTATTTCCTTATCATAAAAAGGAGCCAGGTGCTGATCGAAGTGGCCGGGGTTCATGGCATCCCATCCGTTCAGTTCGGTGATGGTTCCCAGGTGAACAAACCAGTACATCTGTATGGCCTCCCACAGGTTTCGGGGAGCATGGGCCGGAACCCAACGGCAGATTTCAGCAATCTTCATTAACTCTGAGGCTCTCTTTGTATCACTTTCTTGCGCGGCAAGTTTCTCAGCCAGCTCAGCATGACGTTCTGCAAATACGATCACCGCATCGCACGAAATTTCCATTGCTTTCCATTCTTCCGCTTTATCGGTGGCTTCGGTATCATTAAGGTAATCCAGGGCCGAAAGGTTTGCAGCGATTTCCTTCTTAAAATCAAGCATTCCTTTGCGGTAAATCTTGCCATCGAGCGAGGTGTGACCCGGTGCACGCTGCTCCATGAATTCGGTAAAAATCCCTGCCTCATACAGTGCTTTCCATTCGTCGGGAACATGGCTAAAAATGCGTTCGCGCTGCGTTTTGCCCTGCCAGTAAGGGATTACCTCTTTTTCGTATGTGTCAATATCTTCCTGCCTGATGGTGTAACGCTGCATATCGCGGGTATTCAGCACATGAAAATCATCCACGCTGTGGCAGGTAAGTTCCGGGAAAGTAGGCACACATTTAGGCAGCGGTCCGCGCTCGCCTATAATCAGTTCACCTTCGCCCAGGTAAATGGTTTTCTTCTGACAATGATCCAGGAAATTCATTGCCCGCAGCACAGGGATCGAATATTTCCCGTAATTCTCTTTATAAAATGCAGTTTCATGCAGAGCGCGTTCAATCGAAAGAGATGGCTCGGTTTCTACGCTCAGTTTGCGGAGTTTCTGCACCCGTTCGTTCATTCCCGGTCCTATACTGTTCTTTTTAGGCTCGTAGAAATTGCCCTCCGCCGTTGCGGGTCTTTCGGGCGTAGCACTGTGGGGAATTATTTTTTCAAACATCTTGTTATTTTTTTGAAAGTTCGCCTATCGAAATACGAAAATACATACGTTGAAATGTTCGTAACAGGACATTACGAATCGGATCACTAGTAAGAAGTAATAGTGGAGGGAAAAGCTTAATTATAAAACATCAGGCACTCGAACAGGCGCCGGTAGGTCTTTATCAGGGTTGGAATGTAGAGTGTGTTTTCCATAATTCCCGTATCGCGTACTTAATCAAAGCACGCATTGCTTTAATTGGTATTACAAAAGTATGACAAAAAGGTGCATCCTGTCGTTCAGCCCGTTTATTTATAATTCTTCTAAATACAGAATCGCCCGGATGATTTTAAATATATATTCTATCCGATCATGTTTTATTATTTGGGCGTGCCCCTCCGGGTCGGGCTTTCCGCTGCAAGTCCTCGCCGCTCGTGCCTCACGGCTGCGGGCTTTTCGCTTCAATCCCTCACGCGGAAGCTTATTTTAGGCTTTTTACAAATGCTACTTAAGTTCAAGTTTTTCTATTTTGTTCCCTATGACAAAATCCTTCATTTCCTGCTCAAGCTGATCGAAATCGGCTGCAAATACCTTTTTTGTAAACATGCCGGCTTTAAGTAAATGAATTTCGTCGCAGGTGTCGGCAAGGGTCGAAAATATGTGCGACGAAATCACAATAATTTTACCTAACTCTTTCAACTTGTGAATAATTCCTGTGATTATAACGTTGCTGTGAATATCAACTCCGTTAAAAGGCTCATCAAGGATAAAAACATCGTTTTCCTGTACTAAAATCGCGGTCAGGGCCAGTTTCTTTTTCATTCCTGTCGAATAGGTAACAGCATACTGATCAAGAGGCAGTTCAAAAATATTCCTGCTGTCAAAGTCCGTGATTTTGCAATTCCGGGCAATTCCTAAAAGCTGAATATATTCGCGCCCGGTTATCTTTGAAAAGAAATAAGGATCGGTCTGAAGAAATCCAATGTGGTTTTTCAGCAAATCGTAGGCACTGGCGATTGTGCCATCGTATTTTTCAAGTCCGGCTATACATCTGAACAAAGTGGTTTTTCCCGAACCGTTTTCACCCACGATTCCATACACTTTACCTTTATCCAGCGTAAGATTTATATTTTTCAAAACCTCGTTCCTGCCATAAAATTTCGATAGGTTTTCGACCTGTATCATTCTAAAATCTCTTTTAACCTGTTCACCGACTTTATATAGAAAAACGGAATAAGTCCAAGTAAAAGGGGTGGAAATGAAACACTGAAGGCGATTACTAATATTTGTGGTAAATTTATTTTATCAGGGAATATGGAATATTTGGCAAGTATTACAGCGATCAGGTACAAGTACCCCAGGAACAGAAAACCAGCTATTGCAACTATATTTTCTGAGAAGAATACTGATAAGATTGCTGCCACAGGTAAGCAAAGCAAACTTGAAAAAAGCAGCGCAACCCTGATCTTATGAGTAAGGAATCCTTGTGGACTGCGAGAAAAAATCCAGACAAAATATTCGTTTTCAGGATTCTGATAATAGGAGATACAAAGTATGAAAACCAGGATCAGCGCGAATATCCCAAGGTTGAAATTGCCTGATGTAACAGCCATAATTGCAAGAAAGTATGCAAAAAGGATCATATAAAAGGTGTTCCTGAAACCGGCGGTAAATTCAAAAGGCCTCTTGGAAAAGGGCGTTGGGATAGTAATGTTTAATGCCTGGCTGAAATTGAAAAACACCAGCATAATCGCAACAGGAATTAAAAGTATAGAAGTAAGAAATGATGATTCGTACGCTAGAAAGATAGCAAATGGAAGTACCACGATAAGGTTTTCGAGTATCCGGATCTGGTAGTAATCGTATGCATTGAAACAGGTTTTTAAAAACCGGTTTCTGCCGGTTTCACTCAACCTGAAAATGAAACCGACAGCTACAGCAGCATAAATGTATTCAGCCAGTTCGGTTTTGAGGAACAGCAAAACCGAAAGCCCGGTAAATAGTATAATCAGCAGGAAATAACCCAACAAAGGTTGTATCCCGAAGTCATTCAAATGTCTGTTCAGCAATTTAAATTGCAGCCTGAAATAATATCGCATTAAATCCTTTCCAAAAACAAAAAATCAAAACCTTGAAACTCTTGAACCATTTAAGCCGAAGGCATCGAACCCTTGAATTCTTTAACCACAGAGGCACGGATTACACGGAGAAACGCTTCGTTCCATTTTCAGCCAAATTTGCAACTCTTCAAACCCTTCACCAGCTAATCACCCATCTCCCCATCCCCAACTCTCCCCATCTCCTTGTCCCCCCTTCTCCTTGTCTCTATGTCCCTTGGTCTCTCAGTCCCTCAGTCTCCTAAACTCCCTTTCGCCCATTCCGCTTCCACATCCTCAATACTCTTGGGTTTCGGCTTGCCAAGTAATTCGCAACCGGTTTCGGTTATCAGAAAATCTTCTTCATTCCGGAGTCCGCCAAAGGATCGGAATTCTTCCACTTTATCGAAATTAATATAGTCGGTATTTTGTTTTTCAGCTTTCCACTTGTCAATGAGTTCGGGTATAAAATAAATCCCGGGTTCGATGGTGAAAACAAAACCGGGTTCCAGTTTACGCCCCAGCCGCAGCGATTTCAGACCAAATTGCGCGCTTTTAGGTTCACCGCCATAACCCACGTACACTTCGCCAAGATCTTCCATATCATGCACATCAAGGCCCATCATATGGCCCAGGCCGCAAGGGAAGAACAAAGCATGGGCACCATGAAGTACCGCATCATCCACATTTCCTTTCATCAGTCCAAGATCTTTCAGTCCGCGGGCAATAACCCTGGCCGATTCAAAATAAACTTCTTTAAATGAAACACCTGGTTTAAGCATGCGTATAGAAGTATTGTGACTATCCAGGCAAATGGTATAAATATCCCGCTGTCTGGAGCTGAATTTTCCATTTACCGGGGTGGTGCTCGAGAGATCGCCGGCGTAACCCATGGCCGTTTCGGCCCCGGCATCCAGCAGGAACATATCCCCGTCTTTCAGAATATTTCCATGATAATGATTATGAAGGGTCTGCCCGTTGATGGTAGCAATAATCGGGAATGCTATCTGTCCCCCGGTCGCCAGTGCCAATTCATGCACAGCTGCAGCAATTTTTGCTTCACTCACACCCGGTTTTGCCATCCGCATCGATAAGGTATGCATATCCACACTCACATCGCAGGCTTTCCGGATTTCCGAAATTTCTTCGGCCGATTTATAATTCCGCTGGTTAACAACTCCCAAAATCAGTTCCACCGAAGATCTCACTTTTAATTCGTATGGATTTATACCAAGCCATTCAAAAAGTTTGATTTTATTTTCGGCGCGGTATGGTGGCAGAAAATGAATTTTCCTTTGTCCTGTTCTGGCTTCATCGAGCAGCACCTGGAGAGCCCCGATATCACTTGTTTTCTTTACCCCCACTTGCAGCGATTGTTTGGCAATAGTAGGCTGGGGGCCCATCCATACAAAATCCTCAACAGTAAGGTCGTTCCCGAAAATAATATCTTCACCGCTGTCGCAATCCAGGATGCCGGCCAGGGAGGGATGGTTCAGTCCGAAGAAATAAAGAAAGCTGCTGTCCTGCCTGAAATGATAACCGTTGTCAGTATAATTCATCGGGCTCTCGTCGTTGCCCAAGAGCAGGATCAGGCCCTTTCCTATCGATTTTCTTAGCTTTTCGCGCCTGTGGATGTAAATTTTTTTTGGAAACATAACGATGGTTTTATAAGAGTATATTAGGTTAATGAAAGCTTGCAGAGAAAAAATGCTGAATGCTTTGAAAAATGGAGAATTACCCCGTTTTCCGGATTCGCAGAATCCTTGGGAACCTCAAAGTTATGGAATCAGAGGTTAAGTCCGGAGTAAAAAGCTGTTAAATTTTTAGTCGGGCCCGAATTTGATTTGTTTAGTAGTATTTTGAAGGCCTTGTGTAAGGAGTAAAGGAGTGAAAAGTGAAAAGTGAAAAGTGAAAAGTGAGTAAGACGTAAGGTGTAATGGGGGTGGAGACTTTAACCCTGTAGCCCTGTAACCCTGTATCCCTGTAATTACAAAAAGACAAGGAGAAGGAGAGCAGGAGAAATGGAGACAGGGAGAAACTTTAAATCCCTGAAACCCTGTATCCCGATAGCTATCGGGACTGAAACTCTGAAACCCTGAAACCCTTCAAACAAGACAAACCCGATAGCTATCGGGACTTCAAACAAAATAAACCCTTCAAACTCTGAAACTCTGAAACCCTGTATCCCGATAGGGATCGGGACTGAAACCCTGAAACCCTTCAAACAAGACGAACTCTTCAATCCCGATAGCTATCGGGACTGAAACTCTGAAACACTGAAACTCTTCAAACAAGACAATCCCGATAGCTATCGGGACTTCAAACTGTCACACTGAGCGAAGTCGAAGTGTCAAACCCTTCAAACAAAATAAACCCTTCAAACCCTGAAACCCTGAACCCCTGAACCGTGAAACCCTGAAACTCTGAAACCCTGAAACCCTGTATCCCGATAGGGATCGGGACTGAAACTCTGAAACCCTTCATACAAGACAAACTCTTCAATCCCGATAGCTATCGGGACTTCAAACAAAATAAACCCTTCAAACCCTGAAACCCTGAAACCCTGAAACCCTGTAACCCTGTAACCCTGAAACCCTTATGACTTCCGGCCCGAAATCAGCAAAAACCCAAAACCGATTATCTCCGGCTTCCCCAAACCTGCACAACCACTATCCCGGTCAACATCAGGAGGCTTCCCAGCAAGCTGCGCAGGCTCATCAGCTCATTCAGAAGAAGCCATCCGCCAATAACGGCAAAAACGGTTTCGAAACTTAAAATGATCGAAGCATAAGCCGGGTGAACATGTTGCTGTGCAACAACCTGTAAGGTATAGGCTATCCCCACCGACATAAATCCGCCGTATAATAAAGGCCACATTGCCAGCATAATGGTGTTGATGGAAATGGTTTCAAAAAAAGAAGCTGCTGTTAAACTTAATATTCCGCAAATGGCAAACTGAAAGGCCGAAAGCGGCAGGGCTGAATGAGTATCAACAAGTTTGTTTATGACCTGTACATGCAAAGCCCAGAAAAATGCACTGAGTAAAATCAGCAGATCTCCTTTCCGAAGTATAAAAGGCCCGTTTATAGTTAGCAGGTAAAGTCCTGCAAGTGCTATAAATGCGCCCAGCCATAGAATTTTTGTAATATGCTGGCCGATAAAAATTCCGATTAAAGGAACCAGAACTACATATAACCCGGTGATAAATCCGGCTTTCCCGGCGGTGGTATACACCATTCCGGCCTGTTGCAGCGAAGCTGCGATAAAAAGGACAAGTCCGGCAATCAATCCGCCTGTAAGAATGTTTTTTCGTTTTGCAGCCGGGCTTTTCTGTTTGAATCTCATCCATATAAGCAGCGGCACCAACGAAAGGCTCCCAAGCAAAAACCGTATGCCGTTAAAGGTAAAAGGACCGATAAATTCCATGCCGGCACGCTGAGCTACAAATGCAAAACCCCATATGGCTGAAGTAATCCACAGCATGATAATGGCTCCCCGGTTATAAACTCCTTTTTGCATAGAATAAAATTGTCCACAAATGTACACGAATGCTTCAAAATTATCACCAACGGACTTTGTTTGAATAATAATTTGCGATTTACGATTCACACTTTAAACATTTTTTAACCTTAAACGCGAAGCATTGAACGCGTAGCCGTCACAGCGGAGGTTCAGCCTGCCCCGATTTATCGGGAACGAAGCAGGAATGACGAAGGTATTTGAACCCTGAACCAAAATACCAATTCTACCATTTCCCTGTCCACAGGTCTCCCCTTCAAACCCTCAGAATTCTTCAAACAAATCAATCTTCTCAATCCTTTTAATCGCTTCAATCTATGAAACTCTGAAAAAAAACCCTAACTTTGAGCCACAAAACCGAAACAATATGCAACTTTTACTTTTAAGCAATTCAACCAGCCAGGGACAAGATTACCTGGGATGGCCGCAGGGAATTTTAAAACAGTTCATCGAAAAAAACAAGATACAAACCTGTTTATTTGTGCCTTATGCCGGGGTTACTGTTTCATTGGACGATTATACAATGCGTGTCCGGGCTGTATTCAGTATCTGGGGATGTATGCTGAAATCCATTCATAATATGCCGGACCCGGTTTCGGCAGTTCAGGATGCGGAATGCATCGTGGTAGGAGGTGGAAATACATTTCGCCTGGTACAGATGATGCACGAAACAGGTATTATGGATGCTATCCGTGCGAAAGTGCTTGCCGGAACACCGTTTATAGGCTGGAGTGCCGGCTCGAACGTTGCCTGCCCAACCTTGCGCACGACCAATGATATGCCTGTTATTATGCCATCCTCATTCGATACATTGAACCTGGTACCTTTCCAGATTAATCCACATTACCTCGATGCCAATCCTGAAGGATTCGGCGGGGAGACCCGCGAACAGCGCATTGATGAGTTCCAGGTATTAAACCCTGAAGTGGTGGTGGTGGGTCTTCGCGAAACCACGGCTTTGCAATTAGACGGGAACAAGCTGAGCCTGCTGGGGAAATCGCCCATGCGTTTGTTTGCTGCCGGAAATGATCCGATTGAATATTCTCCGGGCGATGATATAAACTTCCTTATGAGTTCAAAAGACTAATCGTGTAAAGGCAAAAAAACGCGGATCCTGCATCGAAAACTATGTAAGATCTGCGGTTTTTATGATTTTGGCTGGCTTTCCGGTATCGGAACATTGAGCTATAAATCCGTTTAAAACTTATACCTGATCGCCAACTGGCTTTGCCAGAAAAACCAATTATTCTCGTTGCTCCGGTTATTCCCGATCAGGTTGAAAGCAGACCTTATATCAAGGGAAAAAACAAAAGGAATATCGGATCAAGTTCTATGCCGAGTACACCGTCGACACCCATAAACGCACCGTTTCCATAATTGTATCCGCTCCACGACCTGATGTGGGCGCCTGGTCCGTAATACCATTGCAGGTTGTTTTGCAGCGGAGTATGGATTTCGTACATGCCGGCCAGGGTAAAGTAGTTTCCAAGTCCACCAAGGGTGATATAGAGCGTTTTGTTGCCTGATACAAACGTTTTATAGGAAATACCTGACGGACTTCCTATTGCCAGTCCGAGAGAATGATTGTATTATGCACTTGCTATCAGCATTACGACCGATAACATAACGGTAAGAATTAGTTTCTTCATTTTTGAATTTTGTGATTGATTTTTGTGGATCAGGTTGGTTATAATTTCCGCAGGTAAACGGCAATAATCTGGCTGATTGTATGGTTGAGTAATTTTTCCGAACATTAATTTTGAGATGCCCGATGCTTACTTTCTTCCTATCTTTGCAGCATGCACGAAACTATTCTGATCCTCGATTTCGGTTCACAATATACCCAGCTTATTGCCAGGCGTATACGCGAACTTAATGTGTATTGCGAAATACATCCTTTTAACCATATCCCTGAACTGGGTGATCATATCAAAGGGGTGATCCTTTCGGGAAGTCCTTTTTCGGTGAACGATAAAAATGCTCCCACACCTGAACTTTCGGCTATCAGGGGGCATTTCCCCTTACTCGGTGTTTGCTATGGAGCCCAGTTTTTGTCCCTGGCCGATGGCGGTGTTGTGGCTCCTTCCGAAATAAGGGAATACGGACGCGCTAATTTATCGTATATCGATCATCAGAATGAACTGGTTCGCGGGATGACTGACGACGGACAGGTATGGATGAGCCATGGGGATACCATTCTTGAAATACCGGGAAATTATAAAATAATTGCCAGCACACCTGATGTGAAGGTTGCCGGTTTTTGCATTCAAGGCGAACCAACCTACGGTATACAGTTTCATCCCGAGGTATACCACAGCGTGGATGGAACGGTTTTGTTACGGAATTTTATGGTTGATATCTGTGGCTGCAGCCAGGACTGGACTCCTCTTGCTTTTGTTGAAACTACCGTGGCTGAATTGAAGGCACAGCTCGGTGATGACAAAGTGGTCCTCGGTTTATCCGGCGGGGTCGACAGCACCGTTGCTGCCGTTCTGTTGCACAAGGCCATTGGGAAAAAGCTGTATTGCATTTTTGTCGACAACGGTTTGTTGCGCAAAGATGAATTTCAGTCGGTACTCGATTCTTATGAGCATATGGGACTGAATGTGAAAGGCGTGGATGCAGGGAAACTTTTTCTTGATGCATTGAAAGGAATTTCGGATCCCGAGTTGAAAAGGAAAGCCATAGGAAGAACGTTTATCGAGGTTTTTGATGTGGAAGCGAAACGCATCGAAGACGTGAAATGGCTTGCCCAGGGCACCATCTATCCCGATGTAATTGAGTCGGTTTCGGTAAAAGGTCCTTCGGCGACCATCAAGAGCCATCACAATGTAGGCGGGTTGCCCGATTTTATGAAACTGAAGGTTGTTGAACCTTTGAAGAGTCTGTTTAAGGACGAAGTCCGCCGCGTAGGAAACACCCTGCTTGTAGATCCCAAAATTCTGAACAGGCATCCTTTCCCGGGCCCCGGACTTGGAATCCGTATCCTGAGTGACGTTACTCCCGAAAAAGTTGCCATCCTCCAGGAAGCAGATGCTATTTTTATCAATGGACTTAAAAATCATGGCCTGTATAATAAAGTGTGGCAGGCCGGCACCATGTTGCTTCCGGTTCAATCCGTGGGGGTAATGGGCGACGAGCGTACCTACGAAAATGTTGTCGCCTTGAGGGCCGTTACCTCTACGGATGGTATGACTGCCGATTGGGCTTACCTGCCCTACGAATTTCTTTCAGCCGTTTCGAGTGAAATTATTAATAAAGTTAAGGGCATCAACCGTGTAGTATATGATATCAGTTCCAAACCTCCTGCTACTATTGAATGGGAGTAGAGTGATGAAAGAGCTGATATAGTAACTTCCCTTCGGCTTCTTCTGTTCACGTTTATAAACACTGGTTTGGTTTTTGTGTATATTTACACCTTTTGCCGCTTATATTTTTCTAAACAACATTTATTGTTATGCGTTTCAGTTTGATTTCGTTGCTTCTTTTTATTTTCACTTTAACAGTTACTCAATTTGCACTTGCACAGGATGTTACTGTTCAACGCTCAACGATTATAGAGCATTATAAAAAGAAACCTTACTATATCCATTTTGTAAAGCAGGGTGAAACACTACCTGCAATAGCCAGGGCATATGATGTTACTACCGAAGAAATCGAAAGTGAAAACCGTCTTCTCCGAAAAAAAGGATTGAAAGTGGATATGGTTTTAAAGATCCCTCAGAAGGCAGTGATTGAAGTTCCCGGAGTTGTGGCACCAAAGGTAATAACCACGAAAGAACCTCCCAAAACCACTGAAAAACAAAAAGATCAGGTGAAGCCTGCCGATGATGCGAATTATACAATTTACCAGGTAAAAAAGCAGGAAACCCTTTATAGTATTTCGAAACAATATAATGTAAGCATCGATGAAATAGTGAATGCCAACCCGGGTTTCGACGGTCTTAAAGAAGGAATGGATTTAAAAATCCCCAGGAAAAAGGAAGCGGGTAAACCGGCTGTCATTGAAGTACCTGCAGCACCCGTCATTAAAGCAGAATCCAAACCGGTTGAATATATCGTAAAGCAGGGCGAAACCCTTTTCAGTATTTCCAAAACATACAATACAACTGTCGACGATCTTATTGATCTCAATCCACAGCTAAGTGAAGGCCTGAAAGCCGGCATGGTGTTAAGGTTGCGTAAAACCGGTGCTGCCAATGGCGCTAAGCCTGCTGTCGCTGAAGTCCTTGCAGAACCAAGTGTTAAAGCAGTATCCAATCCGGATGAATATATAGTAATGCAGGGCGAAACCCTTTACAGTATTTCCAAAACACACAACACAACGGTCGACGAACTTATTGATCTCAATCCACAGTTAAGTGCAGGTCTGAAACCGGGTATGGTATTAAAGTTACATAAAACCGGTACTGCCAATGGCGCTAAACCTTGGGCCAAAAATGACGCTGTTGGCGCATTAAGGCCGGTTTTGCCGGCGGGCTGTTATAATATAGATAATACTAAAGTTACTTATAAAGTTGCATTATTGCTGCCGTTCTTATTGGATAATGCCTCCGACGCACTCGAAGCACCTGAGCAAAAAGATCCGGACGATTTTGAGAATTTCGACTATTTCCAGTTCTATGCCGGTTTTATGCTGGCAGCCGATTCGCTGCAAAAATACGGACTTCATGCCCGCATACAGGTTATAGATGGTGACAAGTTCAATGATACACTGACCATCCGTCGTACCCTGCGTAAACCCGGAATGGATAAAATGGACCTGATCATCGGGCCAATGTATGCCAATTCATTTTCGTTGGC
>JBBSBT010000038.1:0-12407 GCA_038250985.1 Bacteroidales bacterium | reverse complement strand
TTGGTTGCCAGGCGAACTCTTCCAGAGTTTAAAACTCTGGAAGAGTTTAACGCCCTATAGACAAAATATGAATTCAATCCTTGATTCGTATGAATAGTGAAAAGTGAATAGTGAAAATGAAAACCACTGTCTGGCAATAAAGCTTCATCAATCCGATCAATCCCATCAATCTCTTCAATCCCCTCAATCCCATTTATCTCTCAAACAAATTCTTTCCCTACCTTTGCAGCCAAATTTAAAAATTCAATGGCTAAATTTCTGAAATGGTTAGGTGGTGGTATTGGCTGGGCAGCAGGCGGACCTATTGGCGGAATACTTGGTTTTGCGCTGGGTTCCATGATCGATGGCATGCAAAGCGGGCAATATGCCTACGAACCGCAAAGTCAGACCAACTTTAATACACCGCAAACTACCCCAAATGATTTTATTCTCAGTTTGCTGATCCTTGCTTCATCAGTTATGAAATCGGATGAGAAGATACTTCGCTCCGAACTGGATTTTGTAAAACGATTTCTGCTCCAGCAGTTTGGCAGCGATGAAGCCGAAAGACAACTACTGATATTACGCGAACTTCTTAAGAAAGATTACGACCTGAAACAAGTAGGTTTCCAGATAAAACAATATATGGAATACCCTTCGCGTCTGCAATTGATGCATTTCCTTTTCGGTTTGGCAGCTGCCGATGCCCAGGTTCATGCCTCTGAGTTAAGGCTGATCACTCAAATAGCCGGCACGCTGGGTATCAGCAATACCGATTTCGAAAGTATCAAGGCTATGTTTGTAAAAGATACAACCAGCGCCTACCGCGTTCTGGAAATTACCCCCGATGCTTCCGACGATGAACTGAAAAAAGCCTATCGCCGCATGGCTCTCAAATACCATCCCGACCGGCTAGCTCACCTGGGTGAAGATGTGCAGAAAGCAGCCAATGCCAAATTCCAGGAACTGAGCTCAGCTTATGAAAAAATTAAGAAAGAAAGAGGGATTTCTTAATTTCAGATTTCGGATATATAGCCGGAACACGAATTAAACAGGACGCTCGGATAAGCATTTTTTTTTATTTCGGGTTGTGAAAACCCTGAAACATTGAAACACTGCGCTTCGGCTTCGCTCAACGGCCTAAAACATTGAAACACTGAAACACTGAAACACTGAAACACTGAAACACTGAAACACTGAAACACTGAAACCCCCAATCCCATCATTCCTTCCCAAAATCCAGCAAGTCCATTTTAAGTATTTTAGTCAGCAATAAATCCAGTTGTGGATTATAAGCCTGGAATTCATGTGGCTGTTCAAAAAAACATTCAGTTGCTACCGAAAAGAATTCCTGGAGATTTGCGGCTCCATATGATCTGAAGAAGGGATTTTCGCCATCTCTGATTTTCGCCATTTCCTGCAGGGCTATTCCTTCAAAAGACTGCATGATGCTGCTATCGATAAAATCATATTCATTATTGTCGACAATATTGGTAAGGCGTAACGCGTGCGCCATTTCATGCAGCGCCAGGTTTCGCCCGTCGTTCAGGTTGCTGAAACCCGACTTAAAATTTTTCCACGACAGCACAATTGCTCCTGCGGCATTAACCTCGCCTGCATGGTATTGACCCGTTGCATTCGAAAAGTATTCATCAGCAAAAAGGATTATGGTTTGGAAATGATTAAAGTAAACTTCGGGATAGCCATACGTGATCTGAATGGCTGAAGCAGCAACCATTATACGCATTTCGTCTGTTATTTCAGCGAGTGTGGTTCCGGCCCTGAAAGTTTTCATTTTTATAAACCGGCATACACGCTTCTCAAAATGTTTCCGGCCTTTTTCTCCAAGCATTTTATAAACTACAAAATTATCCTCCAATAACTTTCGCTTTTCCTGGAATCCTGGTTCATCGAAATCTGATTCACACTTATTTAGAGTTAGTGACCGGAGGTTATAATTTCTCAGTACTTTCAAAATAAGATAAAGAATTGATACAGAAACCAGGATAACAACAGTTACTTCCATGAAAATGTTACAATTTAAGCTTGCAAGATACTCCAATTCCTGATTTCGTTAACACTTTCAAAGCAATGTGTGTTTTTACAAACAGCGAAAACCCTTACGCTTCTGGTTATGAATACCTACCTTTGCTGCATTGAATTGGATTTTTATGATTCAATCCGCTGAATTATCTTATTACTCAGAACTTTAAAAACAATGGAAATTACCCCGCAATCAATTAAAGACATAAATGCACTTGCTTTTAAGAATAGGAAGGAAAATGCAACTTTTTTCAGGCAGGTAAAAGCCAGGCCACCTCTTAAAGTGGATGCAGCATTTCAAAAACTCCATGAAGAAGTTTTTGCGGAAGTAAATTGCCTCGAATGTGCAAATTGCTGTAAATCCCTTGGACCCAAATTGAACAGTGCCGATATTCGCCGTATTTCCGGTGTTCTGCGAATAAAACCAACTGAATTTGAAGAGAAATACCTTCGACTGGATGAAGACGATGACTTCGTATTCCGAATAATGCCATGTGTATTTCTGGAAGAAGACAATACCTGCAGAATTTATGAAGACCGTC
Organism: Bacteroidales bacterium; assembly: GCA_038250985.1. Taxonomy (GTDB): domain Bacteria; phylum Bacteroidota; class Bacteroidia; order Bacteroidales; family UBA4417; genus UBA4417. The sequence goes on along the minus strand of JBBSBT010000038.1, from coordinate 9,843 downwards.
CACGTGCCTGCCGCGAATACCCGCATACCGACCAGCGCAAGATGCACCAGGTTTTGGATATCACTTTGAAAAATATGTCAACCTGCCCGGCAGTATTCGAAATTGTCGAGCGATTAAAGAAAGTGAAGATCTGATTTATTTCTACCAGTGCTTTTAGCTATTTGATAAACATGCGTTCATCAAAATTAAAAGGCTCGGTGGATACGATTTTAACTCTATCGAAGTCCTTATGATTTGGATTGAGTAAATAATTAAATTCTCCAGGCACTACTACGGATGGAACTTTTAAAACCAGGAATTTTTGTTCTGCAATAAAACTGTCCCCGATTACCTGGGTTGAATGCGAATGTGGAATTGAATTCCATTTGCCTGGAAGTTCGTTGACATCTATTTCATTAACCTGGATATCATCGGGAATTTCAATCGAGATAAGCTGATAATCAAGCGGAATGTTCCCTAATGGAGTATGTACTGCAATTTCAGTAGTACACAATGCTCTCGATTCGCTGGTATAAACCATAGCCGTGCCTTTGCTGTTCCAGCGACCGCCCATTTTTTCAGCTCCTTTGCCCGAAAGATCACTGGCATATTCCAATTTACTTAAACGAAAAACAATCATGCCAGTATGCCGTATTCAATGGCGGTAAGTTCATCTATAAGCATATTTATACCAAAGGAACTGTCCAGGAGCATTTTTGGTTTTATCCTTCCTAATGCCAGGCTGTCGGTATCGAGCCAGGAGTTAAACTTTTCAGAAGTCCCGAATACTTCAACGCCTTTATTGTAAAAAAGAGCTATTTCAATGATTTTTTCCGATTGCAAAGGATCGAATGTCCTTTTTTCGCTTCTGTAACGTTGCAAGGTACGTTCGGAAAGATGTAGGTATCCGGACCATTCATTTAAGCTGAACGGACTTTTATTTGCAAAACTGTCAAATACCTCAAATTGAACTCCATGCCTAACCATTTCCACTAACGAAAGCGCGTTAATATCATCTATAGGACTGTAAGAAACCATGGGATCAAATATTTCCATCTTATCAATGATTAAAACTATAGCTGCAAAGGTAAGCAATTTGTCGTAAAAATTACGACAAATGTCCAAATATTTTTAAAATATTTGGACATTTGTTTAAAATCAAAAATAGTTGATAGTCTCTCTTTAGCGAATTTCTGAATCCTGAATTACTGCCTCCAAACTTTTATTCATACCTCAGTGCGTCAATCGGGTCGAGTTTAGCAGCCTTAACTGCCGGTAAGATACCCGATAAAATGGCTACACCGAAACATAATACAAATCCCAGTATCATCCATTTCCAGGGTACTATAAAACTGGTTCCGATTGAAAGGGCAAGAGCATTTCCAATGGCAATACCCAGGATAATGCCGAGAATACCGCCAATCTGTGCAATAACGATTGCTTCGGCTAAGAATTGATTCCGTATGGTGTTACTGGTAGCGCCAATAGCTTTACGGATGCCAATTTCACGGGTTCGTTCTGTGACGGATACCAGCATGATATTCATCAGTCCGATAGCTGCCCCAAGGAGTGTGATTGCACCGATAATAACTGCGGCCAGCCGGAGATAGCTTAAACTGTCGAATAGCATATTGGCCAGGTTATCGCTTTTTGAAATTTCAAAACTATTTGCTTCCCCGGCATTTACCTGGCGCACAATCCTGAAAACACCTGTGGCTTCATCAATAGCAGCTTCAAGTTTTGATCCGTCCGAAACAGAAACATTAATACCATACGAAGCATTTGGACGCGAAAACCTTTGACGTGCATTGTTGATCGGAATAAAACATATGTTGTCGGGATTCCCCAGGCTTGAACCTTTTTCCTTTAAAAGCCCGACAATAAGGTACCTGCCCGGGCCAATGGAGATATACTTTCCAACCGGGTCTTCTTTGTTTTTGAATACTTTTTTTGTTACATCACTTCCGACGATGGCAACCGATGAACCATAAAATACTTCGGTAGGGGAGATGTTGCGGCCTTCGACTATTTCATTTCCTGAGGTGATGATGTAATTTTCATCACAACCGGTTACACGCACATTGGGATTGGTTTTATTGTTTTCATATTTAACAGTAGCTGTTCCGGTTGCATCAATTGAAAGAGAAGTAGTAGCCGGGAAAGTGTACAATTCTTTAAAGCGAATGGCTTCATCATAAGAGATTTCCCTGAAATCTTCTGCTCTGTTGCGGTCATGGCCAATGCGGAACATCTGACGGTTGCGTATGGTAAAAGTATTGGCTCCCATCATCTGGAACCTGTCATTCAGGAAAAATTTAATGGCGTCGATGGAAGTAAGTATGCCAACCAAGGCCATGATTCCGAAGGAAATGATCAATACCGTTAAGGTGGTGCGCATCATGTGACTTCGTACCGATAGCAGCGAGATACGGAGATTTTCAAGTACAAGACTGCCTGAAAACATTTTCATGTTCGGGATATTACAGGTAAAACTTAAAATGGTTAATTGATGTGTTATTCACTGTGAAAACAAGAATAAACTCATGCTGATACAGTAAATATCAAGGGTAAAATTAATGATTTAATTTACACCAGACAAAAAAAATGCAAAGTAAGGAAATCGCCTAAAACAAAGAGATTGCTGACGACATGAACAGGGACCAGAATAATACGGATGCACTGAGATAAACCAGTAAAAAGCGATTAGCTGAATAATACCTGGTTGCTATAAATGTACCAAGCGGAATCGACAGAAACACCGGGGTGATTATAACTATGCCGGCCATTCCGAATTTTTTTATAATTTTAATGATCATCCGGTTGCGGCGGGTAAATCTGCGGGCCGGGATATATTTCGGGCTGGTGATATTTAACAGACGGTGTATTTTAGTCCGAAGAACATGGAAATAATAGAAAAAATATCTTGAATATAATTGAAGAATCCATTTGCTGAGAAAAAAGAAAAACACAACGCCAACAATACCACCTGCGGTGGTTGAAAGCCATGTCTGAATAAAATTGAGACCCAGTCCGAATGACAATGCAGGAGCAAACAGGAATTTAATACTGCTGACTAAAAAAACGATCAATATTTTTAAGAATCCTGACAAGGTTGAAAATGATTTACACTATAACGCATCAACATCAGGAATGTTGCAGGTTAAATCACAAATTTTGCAAATAAATTTATAAAGTTTTATTATGCCTTTTGTCCATATGCCAGATCGCCGGCATCGCCAAGTCCTGGAACAATATAACCTTGTGCCGTAAGTTCATCATCAATGGCTGCTACCCATATGGTAATGCCTGTTTTTGGGAGCATTCGTTTCAGGTACTCCACTCCTTGTACACTGGCCACTACCGATACGAAATGGGTATGTATAGGTTTGCCATGAATAAGCAACGCCTTATAGGAAGCAACCATCGATTGGCTTGTTGCAAGCATGGGATCGGTGATTATAAGAACACGTCCTTCGATATCAGGACTCGAAACATACTCAATCTGTATGGCAAATTCTCCATTTTTCCGGTGTTCGCGGTATGCGGAAACGAAGGCATTATCGGCATTGTCAAAATAATTAAGCATTCCCTGGTGCAGAGGCAAGCCGGCCCTTAATATGGTAGCAAGTACGGGTTTGGATTTTATTACCTTAACTTCGGCGGTGCCAAGTGAAGTAATTACTTCTTTAGGTTCATATTCCATTGTTTTGCTGATCTCATAGGCAAATATTTCGCCTATACGCTCCATATTGCGGCGGAAGCGCATGCTGTCCTGCTGCAGGCTTACATCACGCAATTCACGAACGAACTGGTTTACTATTGAATTCTTGCTCCCTATATTGATTACCATACACCTGGTTTTAATTCTGTTTACAACTCACCCTGATTCCGTATCATGACAAAAATAAGCACTTTGATCTATTGTTTTTACACAGGAAAATATTTTTTTAGCTGTGTTCTTGTTAATCGCCATATTTTCAATGCGATACGAAAAACAGCCGGAAGCGAATTCCTGGTATACCGCTTGTAAATCACCTTTTTTGCACCAAAACCCGAATAAAATCTTGCCAGACCTTCATCATTCGATCCTTCAAAGTCGAGGGTAACGGGTGTTCCTGCATTTTGCCTGATAAATGCATCAATAAGCCAGGGCATGGCATTGAGCCGCTTCCCTGTTTCGGACAGTGCGGAGAAAAGGAAAATCGATTTCTGGTGACTTTTGACCCATAATATACCGGCTGCCAATTGGTTGAATTCATCGTAGGCACCCCATATTTCGCCAATTCCTTTATAGATACTTTCGTATGCGATTCGCTGAACAAGCAAATACTGCCTATCATTCAGATGAGTTAAATCCTGCCCTTTGTTTGCCCTGAAAAGCGTGATAAGGTCCTCCGGTCGTACATGTTTCAATAAGGTCAGATTGTGTTGTGCTGCTTTTTTCAGGTTACGTTGCAAATTGTTCTGATACCCGCTCACCAGGGTACTGTAATTGCTGATCAGGTCCAGTTCAAGATTTGTCATGGACAGTACTTTTGCGGAAGCCTCAATCTGATTTGATGTATTCAGATTAATATCAATGTATTTGAACTCAGAGGGAATGGAATTTAAAAATTCATTAAGTTTGTTTTCAGTTGATAAGGATTGGTAAAAGAGTCCAAGCTGCTGTGTAAAATAAGGTTGCATTATATAGTTGATTCCTGCTTTGGACGAAACGGGCAAAGGAAATACCTTCTCGTATTCCGATTCAACCAATGCACACCAGCCGGGACATACAATATCCAGGTACCACGAATACGAATACAGGTTTCCGTTAACAGCATGACTTATGCAATCGTCCCATCGCGATTTGTCAATCATTTCATGCTGCAGAAACCTTATCATAAGTTGTTTAGTGAATCGTTATTGGTTAAAAGTTATTAGAAATGACTTTGGTTAAATCGATTGTTGCAATATTCAATCCGACATCCGCTATCCGAAATCCTTAATCTTCCTTTTTTATTCCTTCTTCCACCATTTTTATGTAAACCTCGAGCCATCCTTTCCAGTCACCTTCTTCATTTATTGCCGGGTTATGCCACAAAGGAATAAATGTGCCTCCGACTTTTTTCACTTCATCAATCAGTTCCTTAATGACTATAATTGCTTTTTGAGGGCTGAGCTTCATGTAATCGTGTAACGTTCCGTCCATTACCATAAAAGGATGTATAATCAGGTTCGTTTGCGAATCCTGGTCGATATCAAAAAACGGGAATGGCGTACAGATGGATGCTCTGAAACCAGGCTCTTCTGCATAACCCATGGTATAATCATGGTTGATATCATTATTTATCAGGTTACGGTAGGTTTCGGGCAGTGCTAATTTAAGGAAATGCTGCCGGCTGTGATCTATTTCTTTTTTTAATATTTTTGAAAGCCTTGCTGTCTCCATCACCATCAGCGAAGGCTGTAGGGAAGATGCATAGGAGGGATGGATGCCTATTTCGGCATAATCGGACAGGCGCCGGATAAGGTCCTGAAATTGCCTGTGGTTGTATGGAATATTTTTATCATTAGGGCCATAATCGGCCAGCAGAATAAAATAAATCGCACGGTAGTTGTATTTTGCCTGCAACTGCATCTGCAGTTCAAAAGTATCGAAGGGATCATGCTCGAGACGGAGCAGGACTCTTATTCTTTGCCACAATTCAACGTAGTCTTTTTTATTCACTGATTTGACTAATCCACCAATGGCACGGGTAAAACCTTTGTTTTTAAAGGCATAAGCGGCATCGATGTCGATACTCGGAATAAATTCATATACCGGAGTTTTAAATGTTAAAACCCGAAACCAGGAATGTAAAATATCCCTGATTTTCAATGACCACATATTTACAAGCGGTTTATGAAGGTAACCTTGTTGAAAGGCATCACTTCCCGAAGCAAGAAAACGGTTGTGGTTGTCGCGGAAATGAGGGAGATATTCTTCATAACGGCTAACCATGTAAAATGCGGCGGCAAAAAGGTCGAATGGCAAAACCGAGTCTTTCTGCAAAACCGGAAAAAAAACCAGGCCCCCTTCATAGGTAAAGTGTTTTAAATCTCTTGCCGCTATTCTGCTTTCCAAAAGTAATCCGTTAGATGCAAAAAAGAGATATTTTTCATCAACAGGAACACCATACGAAAACTTGGGACCATCAAACTTCTTAAAAATGGAAAGATCAGAGGTATAATCTATTTCCAGGCCCAATAATTGAGTCAGCATAAGCTGCATGGTATAACGCAGCCTGTTTGTTGCTTTGGGAATAAGTATTAATACCATGAGGAAACAGGATATTGAGCAAAAATACGTTTTTTATCTGCAGTCTTTTTTTTATCTGTATTTTTTATCATCAATTGATAAAATCACCTTACGTTTAGTCGTTTTGAGCTCGTGAAAACCCGTAATTTATAAAAAGTTTGTTTAAATTAGAAACCCCCGGTTCCATAAGTCAGCATCGTTGTAAAATTATATGGGCATTTCAGGAAACACTGTTCCCCCCGGCTCTTTCATTTTTATTAACAAACCGGCTGGCATTGGCCGAATTGTTTTACTTTTGATTTTGATAATTTTGCATTCCTGAAAATTGATGTAATAGGAATTTAATGCAGGAATAATGAACTAACCTTAGGAACAATTATGGATAATTTTATAGTATCGGCACGCAAATATCGTCCTGTAACATTCAGCACAGTTGTAGGCCAGATATCGATAACCGGAACCCTAAAAAATGCTATTCGCAATAACCAGCTGGCACAGGCATTCCTTTTCTGCGGCCCGCGTGGTGTAGGAAAAACCACCTGTGCACGTATCCTCGCGAAAACGATAAATTGCCTGAATCCGACCTACGACACTGAACCCTGTAACGAATGTTCTTCCTGCAAGGCTTTTAACGATTCAGCATCATTCAACATACATGAACTGGATGCCGCTTCGAACAACAGTGTCGACGATATACGCAACCTGGTTGACCAGGTCAGGATTCCGCCACAGATGGGGAAATATAAGGTCTATATCATCGATGAGGTGCATATGCTATCGTCATCGGCGTTCAATGCGTTTCTGAAAACCCTAGAAGAACCTCCGGCCTATGCCAAGTTTATACTGGCAACCACCGAAAAGCATAAGATTATTCCGACCATACTTTCACGTTGCCAGATTTTTGACTTTAAACGCATTATGGTTGATGATATAGCCAAATACCTGGCGTATGTAGCAGAATGTGAAAGTGTTACTGCTGATCCGGAAGCGCTTCATATAATTGCACACAAAGCGGATGGGGCTTTGCGTGATGCTTTATCTGTTTTCGACCAGATGGTGAACCTGGGCGACCGGAATATCACCCGGGAACTGGTACTCGAAAATCTGAATGTACTTGATTATGAGTACTATTTCCGTATCATGGATTATATGCGAAACGGTAATTTCAGGGATACCCTGCTGATTATCAATGAAATTATTGAGAAGGGTTTCGACGGGCAACATTTCATAACCGGTATGGGCGAACATTTACGCAACTTATTGATGAGCGTTGATGCTGCCACTGTTAAACTTATCGAAACAAGTGATGCCATCCGCGTAAAATACAAGGAACAAGCTCAGTCATTTCCGCTTCAGCTTTTGATTGATTCAATGGATATAATCAACAAATGTGATGTAACCTACCGCACTTCCAATAACAAGAGGCTGGCACTCGAAGTTCCACTCATTCAGATTTGCCGTTTGAGTGGACAGATGGAAATGCCTGTTGTTACACAGCCTCCTGTAATCAAGACCGCAGTTGTAACTGAGTCCAAAACTGCACCTGTTTCTCAGCCGCCTGCAACGCCGGAACCAGCTATTCAGGAACCACAAGTTAAGTCAGAAACACCTTCTTTATCGCCTGGAGTTTATGTTAGCGAAAGTACTCCTGAACTCCTGAAAGTCGATAAGCCTTTGCCTTCAACTGAGATTACTTCTGATCCTTCACCTGTACCAGTTTCTTCGCCTGATTCTTCGACTTCGATTGATTCTTCTCCTGCTCCGACTCCTGTACCTTCGGCTGATACAACTCCCGCTCCGTCTCCTGAGTCGTCGCCTGAGCCTTTACCTGAGCATGATCTCCCTGTTCAATCCCATCATAGATCCAGTATTTCAATAAAATCGGTATTGCAAGCCGATCAGCTTGCCGGTTCTGTTAAAGCAGATACGGTTAAAGATCGGAATGATCCGTTCACATTCGAACAATTAGAAGAATCGCTCCTGCGTTATGCCGAATTGAAGAAATTTGATTCATCTATATATTTTTCGGCTCTCACATCCTATAAGCCTGTTTTACAGCCTGGCAATGTTCTCCTGATCACAGTTGGAAATAAAATACACGAAAAAGAACTCAATGACCGGCGGAATATGCTGCTCGACTATTTGCGCGACGAACTTAAAAACGATTTCATTACCATGCAGGTTTTGGTGACTGAGGAAGTTTCGGAAACAAAGAAATATATGAGTGATCGCGAAAAACTGGATGCCATGGCTAACCAGAATCCAAATCTGAATAAGCTCCGTGACCAGCTCAACCTGGAATTGGACCTGTAATCATTTTCCGATTCTGTGACAAAGATTATAATTTTATCCTGTGGATTTCCGGCCTTCCTGCTGAAAGCTTCAAGCTATTGTTTACTTCCCGGTTTTAATTTGCAGAACTTATATTTATGAGCGATAATCCTGAAAATAAACAGAAAGTATATGCCCTGGGTGAAACCGTTCTGGATATGGTTTCGGATGGTGGGTTTACTTTGCGGGCTGTTCCTGGTGGCTCGGTTCTGAATGCTTCTGTATCGCTTGGCCGGATGGGTGTTGAAATTCACCTTATAAGTGAATTCGGCGGTGATAAAGCAGGAAACCTCATTGATGAATTTCTCAAAAACAATGGCGTATGTTCCGACTTTTGTATACGACATCCTGAAAATAAAACATCACTCGCTCTTGCTTTCCTCGATAAGGAAATGAATGCCTCGTATTCATTTTATCACGATTCTCCTGAAAACATTGGTGAAACAAGCATTCCGGATTTTAAAAATGAGGATATATTACTTTTCGGATCGTTTTATGCTGTGAAGCCTGAGCGAAGAAATTTCCTGCTTCAAATTCTTCAAAGAGCTGCTGAGGCAGAGTCTCTTATTTATTACGACCTGAATATCCGCAAAGCACATGCCGATCAGTTTGAATTATTGATGCCGTCGTTTTTGGATAATATTGCTGCAGCCACTATTGCAAAAGGCTCGGATGAGGATTTTATGAATTTGTTCGGGCTTTCCGACCCTGATAAAATTTATAAAAAAGTTAGCCTCTATTGTGAAAATCTTATTATTACAAGCGGATCAAAACCGGTTCGTGTGTTCACCCCGAAATACAACTGTACCTATATTGTTCCGGAAATCACGCCCGTTTCCACTATCGGTGCGGGTGATAATTTTAATGCTGGGATTATTTACGGTCTGGTAACTTCGGGAATTAATAAAAAAAATATAGCTGAAATGACGATTGCTGATTTGGATCGTATTATTGCCTGCGGAATGGCTTTTGCTTCCGAAACCTGCCTTTCAGCTGAGAACTATATACAACGCAAATTTGAACCTGATTTCTGGATGAGATATATTTAATGTTACTTTGTAGTCTGTTAAGGACTGAATGTCATATTTATGAAATAGCCATGATTATCAAATCACCCATCAAAGATGATATTATGAATAATCTGGCGAACCTTTAGCTCACGAACACCTTTTAAAATACGCAAGATGTGAGTAATTCCATCTGACCCGTAAAAAAATAAGAAAGACCAGATGAAAAAAGCAATTGCGAAATTT